>NZ_KE992671.1:126812-207513 GCF_000466465.2 Clostridium sp. KLE 1755 | reverse complement strand
ATTCTTGAGATTGGTATTGAAAAAGGAAGAGAAGAAGGAAGAAAAGATGGATTGCAGGATGGATTAAAAATAGGCCGTGCCGAAGGAGAAGCAAAATTAGTATCTATGATAAGAAGAAAACTGAAAAAGGGGCTTAATGCTACTGCAATTTCAGAAGCATTGGAGCTGGAAGATGCTTATGTACAAAAGGCAGTCGATTTAATAACGGAGGATTCTTCCAAAAGCGATCTGGACATAGCTAAGATGTTACTTAACCAATAATCCAATGCCTATATAAACAGGGGCAGCTAAATGCGCTCTATGATGGAGCAGATGTTTGCTGCCGCCGCATATTCTTACAGTCTGTATATTAACTATGCAGACTGTAAGAATTATTAAGATATATTATTTTTTTTACAGAGAGGAAGAAACATGGAATATACTACCTTGCTTTTGGATATGGACGGGACCTTTCTTGATTTCTCAGCAGCGGAGCATTCTGCCTTTTACCGCGCTATGGAGGCTCATGGTTATCCGTGTGACGAGGAAAGCTACCGGATTTATTCCCGGATCAATCATAGTCTGTGGGAGGCCTTTGAACGGGGCGAGATAGATAAGCCGACGCTGCTTTTTACCAGGTTCGGCAGGCTGTTTGAACAGCTTGGGATCGATGGAGACGGTGCTGCTTTTGAAGAAGAGTATCAGATGATGCTGGGAGAGGGGCATGAACTCATTGAGGGGGCGCAGGAGGTTCTGGACTGGCTGTTTCCAAGATATGACCTTTACGTGGTCACCAACGGTGTGGAGGCCACCCAGCGCAACCGGCTGAAGCTGTCCGGGCTGGACCGTTTTATGAAAGATATTTTTGTGTCGGAGGCGGTGGGCTACCAGAAGCCCCAGACGGAATTTTTCGACTACTGCTTTCAGAGAATCCCGGATTTCCAAAGGGAAAAGACCATGATTATCGGGGATTCCCTGACGTCGGATATCCAGGGCGGCAACAATGCCGGGATTGCCGCCTGCTGGTTCAATCCCGCAGGAAAGCAGAATACCCCGGGGCTGCGGATTGAGCGGGAAATCAGAAATTTGCGGGAATTGAAGGATTTTCTGTGAAAGATAAAATGGTGATATTGTTTTTGCTCTGTTGCTTTCGGCGGGGTATTTGACTGACAGTTCTGTTATCCGGACTGCGATCCGTGCGGCAGGTCAGTGCATTTCGGTGATTAAATGTTTTAAGAACATACGGGCGATAGTGGACAGATACGCATTTTTGTTATGGATAACGGAAATGCTGGTAAAGAGTCTGCTGTCGCTTATTTTGTATACTTTTGTATGTGGATTTTGAAGCAGCGGCTGCGAGGAAGCAGGTACGATTCCCACGCCCAGGCCGGCGTCCGCCCAGCGGACGGAGGTCCTGGCATCGTCATTGAGGCAGAAATAGGAGGGGGAAAGTCCTTCCCGGGTAAAAGCGTCGTGCAGGGGTGTCTCCCATCTGCGGTATACGATCAGAGGCAGGCGGCTCAGGGCCTCCAGAGTAATGCAGCCGTCAAAACAGCCGGAATCAGAAGGCACCACAGTTTTTTCCGGGAAAAAGGTTTCACTTCCCACCGCCAGCATCGGTTCCTCGCACAGGGAAGTGCAGACAAAGCCTTCAGCATGAAAAGGAGTACGCACAATGGCCAGCTCCAGCAGGTTGGAGCGCAGCTGTTCCAGGAGCTGATAGGTATTTGCCTCAAACAGTTCAAAGCGTATGTCGGGGTAGGCCTGATGGAACGCGGCGGCCCAGAGCGGCAGCAGGCTGCTTCCCACGGAGGAAACCACACCCAGACGCAGCGCCCCGGTCAGACCGCTGTTATAGTCCAGTAGCTCCCTGCGGGTTGCTTCCGAAAGCTCCAGCATGGTTACGGCTCTTTCATAGAGCAGCTGCCCGGCCTCCGTCAGTTGTATTTTCCGGGAACCGCGTTCAAAAAGGACGCAGCCGAACTCGTCCTCCAGCTGTTTCATCTGGGTACTCAGCGGCGGCTGCGACAGATTCAGTTTCCTGGCGGCGCCGGAGATGGTACCTTCCTTTACCACGGTTACAAAATGTGAAAGCTGTTTTAATTCCATGAATCTACCTCTCCTGTGATTGTTTTTGGGTGAGAAGCAACCGAGGCATCCTGGGTCTGGTGTCCCGGCGCTTTGGCTTCCTGTCCCTCCAGCCGGCTTTCCTGCTGCCGGAGGGTTACCGTAAAACCTGGATCAGAATTTCGGTAATGTATTTGCTAAGAGTATGGGGGTAATAAACCGGGAGCAGAATTTGAGTAATATATATGTTAAAAATATGGATTATATATAAATATAATAATTTTAATATACCTGATTTTATGATACGATAGACGAGGAAATTTGGCAAGTAACTGTTTGGCAGGTGGAACAGCAAATGTAACAGTTCAGGCAGGTATGCGCATTCACTGCGCAAACCGTGAGAAAACGTGGTGGCAGCAGGCATCCGCCCCTCGCCGAAGGCGACTTATCATGGGCGGATGCAGTAACAGGTCGGCCTAAGGCTGAACTGTTACCAGCAGATCAGGGCAATTGCTGTGAAGGTGGATTGAACAGTTATTTGGGATTTTTAAAATATACTGAAGGAGTGAGGGTGTGAAGAAGTTACTTGTTTTCTTGAAGGATTATAAGAAGGAGACGGTTCTGGCGCCGTTGTTTAAGCTGCTGGAGGCTTCCTTTGAGCTGTTGGTGCCGCTTGTTATGGCGGCGATTATTGATAAGGGGATTGGGAATGCCGACAGAGGGTATATTGGCAGAATGTGTTTTGTCATGATCATGCTTGGTGTCGTGGGGCTGGTATGTTCCATTACGGCCCAGTATTTTGCGGCGAAGGCGGCGGTCGGGTTTGCGGCGAAGATGAAGCATGCGCTGTTTGCCCATATCCAGAGCCTGTCTTTTACGGAAATGGATACGGTGGGGACGTCCACGCTGATCACGAGAATGACCAGTGACTCCAATCAGGTGCAGAACGGGGTGAACATGGTGCTGCGTCTGTTCCTTCGTTCCCCGTTTATCGTATTCGGCGCTATGGTTATGGCCTTTACCATTGATGTGAAGGCGGCTCTTGTATTTGTGGTGACCATTCCGCTGCTTTCCGTTGTGGTATTCGGAATCATGATGCTGACCATGCCTCTTTATAAAAAGGTGCAGGGAGGGCTGGACAGGGTGCTGGGGATTACCAGGGAAAACCTGACCGGTGTCCGTGTGCTTCGGGCTTTTAATAAGGAAGAAAACGAAATCGACAGGTTTGAAACAAGCAATAATACGCTGACCTCCATGCAGAAGCATGTGGGTAAAATCTCCGCGTTGATGAATCCCGTAACCTATGTGATTATTAACGGCGCGATCATTGTTCTGGTTTGGACCGGCGCGTGGCGTGTGGAAAATGGCATAATTACGCAGGGCGCGGTGGTTGCGCTGGTCAATTATATGTCCCAGATTCTGGTGGAGCTGATTAAGCTTGCCAATCTGATTATTACAATTACCAAGGCTATCGCCTGCGGAAACCGTATCCAGAGTATTTTTGAAATAGAATCCAGTATGAAGGACGGGAACGGCTGCCAGGATGATGGACACAGAGGTAGTGTATCAGGCCAGGACACTGGCGCCGTTGGGAAAAAGGCTTTGGACAGGCTCCCTTCCGTGGAGTTCGATCATGTCTGCCTGACCTATAAAAATGCAGGGGCGGAGTCTCTGACGGATGTTAGTTTTAAGGCCTATAGGGGAGAAACCATAGGAATCATCGGAGGAACCGGTTCCGGAAAATCTTCCCTGGTGAACCTGATTCCCCGTTTTTATGATGCCACAAAGGGACAGGTACTTGTGAGCGGTAAAAACGTGAAGGATTATTCGTTAGAGGAACTGCGCCGGAAGGTGGGAATGGTGCTGCAGAAGGCGGTTCTGTTTAAGGGAACCATCCGGGAAAACCTCCGGTGGGGAAAAGAGGACGCTACGGAGGAAGAGCTTTTAAGGGCGCTGGATATTTCCCAGGCAAGGGAGTTTGTGGATACCAAGGACGGCGGGCTGGATGCTCCTGTGGCTCAGGGCGGGAAAAACCTGTCGGGCGGGCAGAAGCAGCGCCTTACCATCGCCAGGGCCCTTGTAAGAAATCCGGAAATCCTGATCCTGGACGACAGCGCCTCCGCGCTGGACTTTGCAACTGATGCCAGGCTCCGTAAGGCGATCAAGGAAATGGAAGAAGGACCCACTGTATTTATTGTATCCCAGCGGGCTTCCTCCATCCGTTATGCGGATCAGATCATTGTAATGGATGATGGGGAAGTGGCAGGCATAGGCACTCATGAGGATCTGCTGGAAAACTGTCCGGCTTACCAGGAAATTTATTATTCCCAGTTTGAAAAAAGGAAGGAGGCGTAAGCTCATGGCAAAAGCAAAAGAAGATAAGACAAAGCAGAAGGCAACCCTTGTCAAGGTGCTCCGGTATCTGAAGCCTTACTGGTTTTACCTGGGGCTTTCCCTGGTACTGGCCGCCGTCAGCGTGGCGCTCACCCTTTATGTGCCCAAGCTTACAGGGCGGGCCATTGACCATATCATTGCCAGGGGGCAGGTGGACTTCCCGGCAATTCTGGCCGTCCTGAAACAGATAGCCATAGCCATTGCCGTTACTGCCCTGGCTCAGTGGATCATGAATATCTGCAATAATAAAATGACATATCACATCGTAAGGGATATCAGGAACGAAGCCTTCCGAAAGATAGAAATCCTTCCGCTAAAATACATTGACAGCCACTCCTACGGCGAGATTGTCAGCCGGGTCATTGCAGATGTGGATCAGTTTGCGGACGGCCTGCTCATGGGCTTTACCCAGTTTTTTACCGGCGTAATGACGATTGCGGGGACTATCCTGTTCATGCTTGCAACCAATGTGGGAATTACCTTTGTGGTAGTGCTTATCACACCGTTGTCCCTGTTTGTGGCGGCTTTTATCGCAAAAAAAACCTTCACCATGTTCCGGCTTCAGTCGGAAACAAGAGGGGAGCAGACCGCTTTGATTGATGAAATGCTGGGAAACCAGAAGGTGGTGCAGGCCTTCAGCCATGAAGAAAAGGCGATGGAGCAGTTTGATGAAATCAATGAGCGGCTGCAGAAATGCTCCCTGAAGGCTATATTTTATTCCTCCATCACCAATCCTGCCACCCGCTTTGTCAATAACGTGGTTTATACAGGAGTCGGGCTGGTGGGCGCGCTGGCGGCGGTGGCGGGCCGGATCAGCGTGGGCGATTTGTCCTGCCTGCTCAGCTATGCCAACCAGTACACCAAGCCCTTTAATGAAATATCCGGCGTGGTAACGGAGCTGCAGAACGCGCTGGCCTGCGCGGGACGCATTTTTGATTTAATAGAGGAAGAACCCCAGACACCGGAAAAAGAAGGGGCAATGCACCTGAATAATATCCGGGGAAATGTGGAGCTGTCCCATGTGGCATTCTCCTATACGCCGGAGCAGAAGCTGATTGAGGACTTCAATCTGCAGGTAAAGCCTGGACAGAGAGTGGCAATTGTAGGCCCTACGGGCTGTGGAAAGACGACCATGATCAACCTGCTGATGCGTTTTTATGATGTGGACAGCGGCCAAATCCGGGTGGAGGGAACGGATATCCGGGATATGACACGCAAGAGCCTGCGCGCCGGTTACGGTATGGTGCTGCAGGATACCTGGCTGAAGGCAGGAACTATCCGGGAAAATATTACCATGGGAAAGCCCGATGCCACGGAGGAGGAAATCATAGCGGCGGCCAGGGCCTCCCATGCCCACAGCTTTATCAAACGTCTGCCGGAAGGCTATGACACAGTGATTTCAGAGGATGGGGGAAGCCTTTCCCAGGGACAGAAGCAGCTTTTGTGCATTACCAGGGTCATGCTGTGCCTGCCGCCCATGCTCATTCTGGATGAAGCAACCTCTTCTATTGATACGAGGACGGAAATGAAAATCCAGGAAGCCTTTGCCCGCCTGATGGAGGGCAGGACGAGTTTTATTGTGGCGCACCGGCTTTCCACAATCAGGGAGGCGGATGTAATCCTGGTGATGAGAGATGGGAAAATAGTGGAACAGGGCCGCCATGAAGAGCTGCTTGAAAAGGACGGCTTCTATGCCGGATTGTATAACAGCCAGTTTGCAGTCTGACGGGGGCAACGGGGGCTGAAACGGCGAAGAGGAGTGCAAGGGGCTGTGGCGCAGCGGAGTGCGGACGGCAGCCAGCATAGAAAATCTTTGTTTCCAGACAGCCTGCAGGACATTTCCCGGCAGAAAAAGACAGGATTAATAAGCAAACAGAGAATAGAATAGATTCATCCACCGTAACAGCCAGGATATCTGAGCTGTTGCCAGACGAAAACGCAGACAGGAAGAAAGGATGAAGCATTCTATGGAAAAACAGAAAGTAAGCTATTATGAACTGGAAGGGACGTACCGGGAAATAGGAAGACAGATAGCAGGACAGGAGGATACGGGAAAATGGTATATTCCTGCCCCTGAATATTTTACCAGGGAGGCGCTGGAGGAAGCGCTTGGGCTTTACGATATGTACTGTCCCGGCATCCGGGAGGAGCTGGAGGGATTTTCGGAGGCGGCCGGCATTCCGGTTAAGGACATTGCCTATACCTGGATGACCATGCTGGTGCCCCGCTGCTCCGGCCTGATACTTACCGGAAAGAAAACACTGGACGGGCATCCAAAAATCGCCCGCAATTATGAATTCACTATTGAGGATGAGGATCTGAAGCTTTGCAGGACTGCGCCCGCGGGAAAATACGCTCATATCGCAGGTACGATCGTGGAGTTCGGCAGATGCGAGGGAATCAATGAAAAAGGGCTGGCGGTATCCATGTCCTCCTGCGGCTTTCCGGTCAGCAACATGCCCGGCATGCGTGCGCCGAAGATAAAAGGGCTGCAGTTCTGGGCGGTTATCCGCAGCCTGCTTGAAAACTGCGCCGATGCACAGGAGGCTTTGGAAAAGGTAATGCAAATGCCCATTGCCTATAATATCAACCTATACCTGGCGGATCCTTCCGGCACAGGGATTTTATTCGAAACCATGGACGGAGAAAAAGCATATGAGCAAATCAGTCCGAATGAAGGCCCCCAGTATCTGTGCGGCACCAATCATATCGTAATAGAGCAGCTTAAGCATCTGGAACCGGCCGGTATGAATAATTCAATTGTAAGGTATGACAGATTGAAGAAGTTTGCAGAAGAAAAGGAACGGTATTCGGAGGAAGAAATCCGTAAATTTATGCTTGCAGAATATCCGGAGGGAATGACTGCGCATTACTATAAGGATGGTTTTGGTACGATTAAAACAGTAATTCTTGATCCCGTGGAAAAACGCTACAGTATCTGCTGGCTGGGTCAGGAGGAAAACGGTTGGAAGGATTATCTGGTTGATGAAAAAAAGGGAGCCTGTGTGGAAGAGCTGCTTTACAGAAATGAGGACGGGAATCCGGAATTCTTTGCCTTCCGGCCCATTGGATGATCTGTATTGTTACAGGAATAACTCAGATGGAGACGGGAACAATCCGGTATCCGGCTGAATGAGAGGGCACTTGGTAAAGTTGTTTTTTACCAGGTGCCTTTTGACATCCGTAAATGCAGTATTTATGCCTGGTTACAGCTTTTTTTAAGAACCATTGCAACTAAAAAACGTCATTTTGCCTATTGAATTAAATATGTTATGCGATTAATATAAAAACACGAATTCGTTGTAGCTGAAATTGGCAGTGCCAGAATGAAAAGTAAATCGGTGCCTCTTCTTAGGTGCCTGCAATCCTGTGTTGTTGCACTCATAAAAATTGTGAGTAGCCGGTTTATCCGGCAGGACAGCATGTCATTTTATCAGAGCCGGTAAGAATCAGTCTGTTAAATTTCAAGGAACATTAGTTAAATGTTAAAAAAGCCAAAGACATAGACTGATACGGGATCTGTTCTCATCGGAGGTAGCATATCTTGCAAAGGGAAAAAGGATTAGATATCAGGGTAAAGCAGCAGCTTCGCAAACCTGTTATTTTTTGTGATTTAATAAACGGAGGTCTGTTTTGCGGCGAACAGCGCCTGCATCCGGAAATGCTGCAAAGGATGCCTGAGATCCTCAATTACAGTGAGGAACAAACGGAAAGGGAATACCGCAGCTATGAGCGTATCCCGGATGTGGTTTACGCGGCGGGAGCAGGGGAGGGTTATCTTGTACTGATGGATGAAAACCAGAACTGTACGGATTATGCCATGCCGTTGCGTAATATGTTTGATACAGCAATTGCTTACATGCAGCAGAAAAAAACAATTGAAAAAGCGCACAAAGAAGCAAAGGACTTGAAAACCGGCGGTGA
The DNA here is from genome assembly GCF_000466465.2 of Clostridium sp. KLE 1755. Taxonomy (NCBI): domain Bacteria; kingdom Bacillati; phylum Bacillota; class Clostridia; order Eubacteriales; family Clostridiaceae; genus Clostridium; species Clostridium sp. KLE 1755. Next base: position 199,149 of record NZ_KE992671.1, on the reverse strand, counting down.
ATATCTCAGTGGATTTGCCAAACAGGACAGATTGCATCCGGTAATCTTCCTAACCTTCTATCATGGAGAAGAACCGTGGAAAGGGGGAAGCAGTCTGCATGATATTTTAAAATTTCCGGAAGGACTTGAGGATATGAAGCAGTTCTGTCCGGATTTCCGGATGAATCTGATTCACGCCTGGAATGTGAACCCGGAAAATTTTCGGACCGGCTTGCGGGCGGTCTTTGAACTTCTCCCTGTGGCGGCAGACAGGAAGGGATTAAAGGATTACGTAAAGGGACATACAGAGCATTTTGGAAATCTGACGGAGGAAGAATGCGATTTGCTGGAGGTATTCATTGGAATGAAGAAGCTGGGCAAAGGAGAGCGGGAAACTTACCGAAATGAGAATGGAGGATATAATATGTGTACGGCGTTGATGGATATTAGGGAAGAGGGAATCGCAGCGGGTGAGTCTGCATTATCCAAGTTGGCCCGGCTGATGCAGGCAGATGGACGTGAGAAGGAATTTTTTGAATGCTGTGGGAATGATAAGAAACGAAAGAAACTGTATAAGGAGTATGGAATAATATAATATGACTGCAAGTGGCCTGCTGGTAATTTCAGAACAATAGATACTACCTGAATTAAGTATAAGTATGAATGTATTTTATCTGCCCTTTTAGGTGAAAAGCCTTAGGGGGCAGATTTTTTGTTGCAGTTTCCATTCGTGCGCCTTCAAAACCATTCGTGCAGCAGACCGGACAGAGAAAAAGGAATATGCTATACTGTCATTAAATTTCCGGAACGGTCCTGCGGCCATGCCTTCCGGAAAAAAGCATGGAGGCAAATCAGAGAATGAGTTCGGAAGATAAAAGAAATCCAGCAGATAAAAAATATAGTTTCGTGAGCAATGCGCTGTTTCACTGGAAGGAACTGTTTGTAAGGGAACCGGCAGTTGCAGCCTGCACGATTGCTCTGACAGCCGTAGGAACGGCTCTTCCCCTGATGAATGCCAGGCTGCCGAAGATGGTGCTTAAGGGGTTGGAGGAGCATTGGGATTTTCCTGTATTTTTTGGGAGGCTGTCGGTGCTGATTCTTTTGCTGGCAGCGGCAGGAATGCTGAAAGAAGGCATAACAGCATATGTGGACGGAATGAGAGGGCCGTTTGAGGACGCTTATAATCTCCGGCTTTTAAAGAAAAGGCTGACCGTGGATTATGACATCCTGGAAAGTAGGAAATTCAATGACGACGCCTATGCCATATATGATTCCTTATACCGTAACCAGGCGGAAATGAAGCATTGTATACTAATTTGGCAGCAGTTTCTGCTGGCCGTCGTTGGTCTGGTTATCTATGGAAGCATTTTGCTTGAAGAGAGCGTTTTCCTGCTGGGCATGGTGTTGCTGCCTACGGTGCTGACCTTTTTCCTGAGAGGAGGGGCGCAGCAAAAGGACAGAAAGCTGCGCAGGTCTGCGGAAGAAGCAAATCGTAAAATGCAGTATGTGGAATCGAAGGCCGGGGATTTTTCGGCAGGAAAGGATATCCGCATTTTTGATCTTTCCGGATGGCTGATGGGTATTTACAGGAAGGAAAGGAATAGCAGCGAAAAATATGTGAAGGAGTGGGAAAATGGATATCTGGCAGCTAATATCTGTGATGCGCTGCTTTGTTTTATCAGGGATATGAGCGCTTATTTTTTCCTGATCATTCAGATTGTGCAGGGAAAAATGGCAGTCTCAGATTTTGTATGGTACATGCCTTTGGTCGGCAGCTGTCAGCAGGCGTGTCAGGGTTTATTGGAGATGGGGGAGCGTCTGGGAAAGTTAAATCTGGATTATGCCAGGCTCAGGGCTTTCCTGGATGAAAATGACGGAGATACCTTCCGGGGAAGGAAAAAGGAAAAGAAGCAGGGCGCCGTCAGCGTGGAATTTTGTCATACAGGCTTCACCTATCCGGGGAGTGAGAAGCCAACGCTGCAGAACCTTAATTTTACAATTCGTGCAGGAGAAAAAATAGCCATGGTAGGCTTAAACGGAGCAGGGAAAACTACGCTGGTGAAACTTCTTTGCGGATTGTATAAACCCACAGAGGGAGAAATCCGGATAGACGGCAAGGCGATAGGCGATTATGAAAAAGAGAGCTATTATGGCCTGATATCTTCCGTGTTCCAGAATGTGCAGCTTCTGCCTTTGACAATTGCGGAAAATGTAAGCTCGGGAACGAAGGAAAATATGGATCGGGAAAAAGTCATAAACTGCCTGAAGCTGGCAGGACTGTGGGAAAAGATAGAAGATTTTCCTGATAAAGAAAATACCTCGCTTGGGAAAGGGATACAGAAAAATGCAGTCGGGCTTTCCGGTGGAGAGCAGCAAAAGCTTTGGATGGCCAGGGCTTTTTATAAGGAGGCGCCTTTGCTGATTCTGGATGAACCGACGGCTGCGCTGGATCCGCTGGCAGAGCAGGAGGTTTATGAGAAATATGTGCGTATGTCGGAGGGGAGAACATCGCTGTTTATTTCTCACAGGCTGTCCAGCACCCGGTTCTGTGACCGGATCCTTTTCATGGAAAACGGAAGTATTCTGGAGGAGGGCAGTCATGAACAGCTGCTTGCCTCCGGCGGGGCATACGCAAGGCTGTTTGGAATTCAAAGCAGATATTATCAGAAGGAATGTATGGGACAGGAGGTGCAAAGGGATGCATTGGCTGCAGAATAAACGGGAGGAAATGAGCAAGGACATCAGCTGTCATCTGCGCGCGCTGAAGCTTTTGTTCTGTTATAACCGGGAATGGGCGCTTGTAGGGCTCACCATACTGATGGACAGTCTTTCCCCATTTGTTGTGATTTATCTGTCTTCCATGCTTCTGGCGGCCTTGTACGAGCAGCGGCCGATCCGGGAAATGCTCGTCTGGGCGGCAGCAGGAGCGGGGACGGCGCTTTTTATCAATGTCGTCAGGCATTGGGCGGCCAAGCATAAAAATGTCATGTGGTGGGGATTGCAGTACCGGATGGCGGAGCCGGTGCTTATGAAAACCATGGGTATGGACTATGAGCTGACGGAAAATGAAGAAGTGCGTGCAATGAGAAGCCGGCAGGAGGAATACAGGAAAAGAAATATCGGTGCCTTTGAAGTTTTTATCCGTTTCATGCAACAGCTTCTGACGGCTTTTCTGAAGCTGGTGATTGCGGTGGCAACGATACTGCCGCTGTTTGTTTCACAAGCGGCGCACAGGAGGTAGGAAACACCCTTTGTTTTTCGTATGACGGTACTGACAGGGCTGCTGCTTATCATGGGCTTTGTTCTGATACAGAAAGCGGTCCGGCGGAAGGATAGAAAGAAATATGCCATAACGCAGACCGTAATTGAGAAGAACCGTCTGAATGAATATATGATGGAAAAAGTGGTGCTGTCTACAGAAGCGGGAAAGGATATCCGTATTTTCCATCAGGAAAAGCTTATGGAGGAATATGGTGATAATATGACCTCCGGATGGAGGAATGCAGCAAAACAGCTGGCGGGCAACGGCGCAAAATGGGATGGTATCCAGGGCTTTCTTTCTGCCTGTATCGGAGGGATAGTCTATCTTTACATCGCGATATGCGCCTATGTGGGAGAAATTGCAGCGGGCAGTGTTGTCAGATATGCCGGTGCGATCCAGCAGCTCATCCAGGCTTTAACCGATTTGATGAGCGCGTGGACGCGGCTACACAGAAACCGGGCGGTAATGGAGGAGTATCTGGCATACCTGGATCTGAAGGATGTGAAGAAAAAGGGAACCATTCCCGTGGAAAAAAGAAGGGATGGCAAATTCCTGATAGAGTTCAGAAATGTTTCCTTCCGTTATCCGGGTACGGAAAAATATGTACTTAAGGGAATGAATGTGACGCTGGAGATCGGGGAACGTATGGCGCTTGTAGGACCGAACGGTTCCGGAAAGACAACCTTTATCAAGCTGTTGTGCAGACTTTATGACCCCACGGAGGGAAGTATTTTACTGAACGGTGTGGATATCAGAAAATATGATTATCAGGAATATATGCAGCTGTTTTCTGTGGTTTTCCAGGATTTTCAGATATTTCCCTTCGCATTGGGGGAATATGTGGCAGGCAGCGGGCAGGTGGAACGGGAGAGAGCCATGGATGCGATCCGGCGGGGCGGTTTGGAGGAGCTGCTTGGGAAAATGCCGGAGGGCCTGAATACTATGCTGAACCGGGATTTTTCGGATCAGGGAGTGGAAATATCCGGCGGAGAGGCCCAGAAGCTGGCAATGGCCAGGGCTATCTATAAAAATGCGCCCTTTGTAATTCTTGATGAACCGACAGCCGCGCTGGATCCGGTAGCTGAGAATGAAATATACACCAGGTTTCATGAGATTATCGGCAGCAAAACGGCGCTGTTTATATCCCACAGGCTTTCCGCCTGCCGTTTTTCCAAGGAGATCCTTGTCTTTGAAAACGGAAATATTATTGAGCGTGGAAGCCATGAAGAACTGTCGGAAAAGCCGGGGCTTTACCGGCAGATGTGGCAGGCGCAGGCCCGGTATTATCAGTAGATGCCTGGAAGTGCGGTATCAATAAATTCCGGCAGTCTTTTGAAGGGGCCGGAAAAACGAGATTGCATATGCAGCGGCAGCTTGCTACAATAAAAGCAGACTTGGTTACAGGTCTGTTCAGGGAGGCGTTTCATTGAAGATAGCGATATGCGATGACGAGAAAATATACAGGGATTTGATGGAAAGCTATATTGAGGCATGGGCAAAGGAAAGAGGGCGCACGGCGGCTCTGTTTCCTTTTTCCAATGGGGAAGAGCTGCTGAAATCCCGGGAGGAAAATTCCTATGACGTTGTGCTTCTGGATATCCAGATGCCGGGAATTGACGGCATGAGTATTGCCAGGCAGCTCAGGGAAGCGGGGGATGAAACCTGCCTCCTGTTTATTACCGGATATGAGGAGTATATGGCAGAAGGGTATGAGGTGGAAGCCTTTCGTTATCTGCTGAAGCCGGTAAAGGAAGAAAAGCTGTGGGAAGCGCTGGACCGGTTCTGTCTGCGGAAACGGAAAACACCGGAATGTCTTGTGGCGGAAACCGGAGAAGGAAGAAAAAGAGTGGCTGTTAAGGAGATTACGTTCATAGAAGCGTTTGCCCATAACTGTGAGCTGCATACGGTAAAAGGGGGCATTGAAGTAAAGACGGGAATTTCAGAGCTGGAAAAGCAGGCAAAGGAATTTGGGCTGCCGCTGTTTCGCTGTCACCGTTCCTACATGGTAAATATTGCACAGGTGACGGGCATCGAAAAGGATGCTGCGGTTTTGGCCGATGGGGGCAGGATACCGGTGAGCAGGAGGATGTACCATGATTTGAATCAGGCCTTTATCCGTTTTTTCAGCAGAGGAGGAAATGAATGGCCGCATGGATAATAGGAATTTGCATTTGCCTTCTGGCAGGCAATGCCGCGCTTCTTTTTTTATGGATCCCAGGATATGTGGATCGCAGAATAGAATGCTTCCAGAGCGATCTTGTTGACCAGCATTATGCCGAAGTGGAAAGTATGTACCGTACCATGCGCGGCTGGAGGCATGATTATCATAATCATATTCAGGCTATGAAGGCATATGCACAGCTGGAAAAATATGACGAGCTGATGGTTTATCTGGGACAGCTGGATGAAAGCCTTTCTCAGGTGGATCAGGTGATAAAGACGGGAAATCTCATGGCGGATGCCATTTTAAACAGCAAGCTGGGCTTAATGAAAAGCCGGAACATCCATACGGATGTAACGGTCCATGTGCCTGAGCAGATGAAGACATCGGATATGGATTTGTGTGTTCTGGTGGGAAATCTGCTGGATAATGCAATTGAGGCCTGTGATGCGGTAAAAGAGGAGGAAAATCGCTTTATCCGCATTTATATTGATACCCTGCAGAATCAGCTGTACATTTCAATCATGAATGGCATGGAGGGAACTGCAAGGCGGCAGGGAGCCCGCTTTGTGAGCAGTAAAAGAGGCGACAGGCGGCAGGGCTTCGGTTTGCAGCAGGTGGATCGGATCGTGGAAAAATACGGCGGCTACCTGAACCGGCAGACGGAGGAAGGCGCATTTGCTACGGAAATCATGCTTCCTTTGGTATAAGACGTAAATTCCATGGGCGCCCTGGCGGAACTAAGGAGGAAATGCAATGCTATATGAAGAAATTGGGAAAAGTTTTAAAAATAGCTTTCTATTGTATGTTTACAATGATTTGCCTGTTCATCATTTCCATTCCCGTGGTAAATAACCTGACGGCAAAGGGAGTGGAGAACCACTTGAAAAGCCTGCCGCTGCCGCCGGATACGGAGCTTGCTGCTTCTGTTTCCAGAGCGGACAAATTAACCGGGAATGGGAACGGCATGCAGTATTTTGGAGCCATCCTGCTTCGGAGTGAACTGACGCTTTATGAGCTGGAAACTTTTTACTCACAATATCGCAGGACGGAATGGGAATGCAATGTGGTGAGCCAAAAGGAGCCGGGGCTTGATTTTTTGGATTATTACGATGAATTAAGGTTCAGCCAGTATGAAGATGTGCCTGGAAATTTTTATATTGTTTATTCCTGGGGAGATGGGGTGAAGCCGTTTGTAACGTGGGATCTGCGGGGACATTAGCAGAGATTTAGATGCAGGATAACAGTAGATGTGTAATTTCTCACATAGGCCGCCATTTTTAAATCTTTGATACGAAATATTGAAAAGAAAACAGAGGTAATACTATGCTTGTAAATCAGCCCTTGCTGCTCCAGGCCTGCCTGGACGGAAAGTTCGGAACTATATTTGAATATGGGAGGAGCTGTGTTTGTGAAGCTGGATTTATCTATCTGCTGGGAGAAGCAGAGGAGGGTATCCTTTCTGAGTTGAAGAACAGATGGAACAACCGGATGTTTATCTGCATGACGCGCCAATGGGAGGAAGCACTACTGACATCTTACCCGGGAATGGTGCATGTAACGCGGTATCAGATGAAATATGAACCGGGCAGTACGGATGAAAAAGTGCTTTGCAGATACATGGAAATGCTGCCACATGAATACAGATTGACCATGTTTGACCGGACTGTATTTGAACAAAAACCCTTTATGCATGCAAGCACCTATTCATCCTATGAAGATTTTCAAAGGAATGCATCCGGTGCGGTAGTTTGGTATCAGGGCCAGATTGTTTCGTCCGCCTCCTCTTTTCTTTCCTGGGAAAACCAGTTGGAGCTGGATATTGTAACTGCAAAAGAACATAGGAGAAAGGGGTTGGGAATTGCCTGTGCCTCTGCAATGCTTCTGGACTGTAAGGCGAGAGGGCTTGACGTACACTGGGATGCACAGAATCCGGCGTCACGCAGCCTGGCGGAAAAAATGGGGTACCGGCTGGATTGTACCTATCAGGCATATTCGTTCATGGCTCCTGAGGAACCTTAAAAATATTAAAACCTGACATACTGTTGTCACGCCTGTTTGTTATACTGGATGAAAAAGGGGAGGTATTACAGAATGGAAGAAAAAAATCATCTGCAGAATGATGCGGGCGGGGCGGCAGAATTTGAAGCGGGAATGATCGTAAAGGGGATAGAAATATCCTGGACCACCTGGGGAAGAATGCGTGGGGAGAGACTTATAACGGGGCCTGTCAGTTATCTGAAGGCAGAAGGAGACAGCGGCTTTGAGCGGATTTATTCGGTGGATATGAAAGAAAATCAGGAGCTTGAAATACCGAAGATGATATCTTTGATAAAGGCAGGTATTCTTCCCGATTCCATACTGATTACTCCGATGACAAGACCCTCTAATCTGGCGGAAATACTGGCAAACAGAGGATTTGTAGTAAATGAACAACCTCCCTGCATACTGCTGTATCTGGATAATTTTAGGGAAAATAGATATCTCATTAATCAGTACACCATATCTGAGGTAACTAAGATGGCGGAACTGAAAAGCTGGCTGGATATTATAAATAAGAACCTTTTTGAAGGGGAGCTTGTTACGACAGAGCAGTTTGGCGATGTACTGAGGCTTGATAATACCAGTTTTTATCTTGGTTTTTCGGAGGGCAGGCCGGTGAGCACCTGCATGACAATCTCAGATGGTGATACCGCTATATTGGAAATGGCTGCGACTTTAAAGGATTACCGTTGCAGAGGCTTTGCATCCTGTCTTATCAGGAAGGCGCTGGCAGATTTGCAGGAAAAAGGCATCCGGACGGTTTCGCTTCGCGCAGAAGAGGACGGCGTCGGGGTTTATACACGCCTTGGCTTTAAAGCCTGTTTTAACCGTGTAATTGCTTTTTACAATAGGAAAAGTATTTGATTACAGTATGTGGGAGGTATATGCTTCTCAAAAAACAAAAATGCACCTGAGCCTGGAGGGGATTGAACAAGAAAATTGCGGCAGGATTTGAGCGTGATGTTGCACAAGAAGATTGCCGCAAGATTTGACAGTGATGCAATAATGGTCTACAATCTGAAAATCAATGCTGATGAAATCCGGGTTACGGAGAAGGTCAGCAATCTCCTGTTTCTAAAGGTGAGGGAAAGGATCGATTATTATGAAAATTGACAGAATTAAAGCGGAAAAAGTCTTTCGGGATTATGTGAGCGCCTATAATGCGCAGGATGATAAGGTCAGGCTGAAGATAGAACATACCTTCCGCGTGGCGGTGTTATGTGAAAAAATAGCGGCTTCGCTGGGCATGGCGGAAGACGAGCGGGATTTGGCCTGGTTTACCGGGCTGCTGCATGACGTGGGGCGGTTTGAGCAGCTGAGAAATTACGGAACCTTTATAGATGCTGAATCCATTGACCATGCGGTGTATGGGGCGCAGATTCTTTTTGATGAGGGGAAAATCAGGGATTATACGGAGGATTCCCGCGAGGATGGGCTCCTTCGTACCGTGGTCGGCGTCCACAACGCTTACCGTATCCCGGAGGGGCTGGATGAAAGGACGCAGAGGTTTTGCCATATCCTGCGGGATGCGGATAAAATCGATATTCTGAAGGTGAACGTGGATTTTCCCCCGGAGGAAATCTATAATGTTTCCACCAGGGAGCTGAAAAACTGTATGGTTTCTGAAGCTGTGATGACAGCTTTTTTTGAAGAGCATGCCATACTGCGTACCCTGAAAAGGACGGCGGCGGATCATCTGGCCGGTCATATTTCACTGGTGTATGAGTTGGTTTTCCCTGAGAGCCTGCGGATTGTGCTGGAGCAGGGATATCTTTCGAAGCTGATGGCTTTCGAATCCGAGAACCCTGTGACGAGAGAGCAGTTTTGCAGGATGAAAGAATATATGGAATTGTATGTGAAGAGAATACAGGCGGTGGAATGACGCCGCCATTTTGGTATATGCCGGAAGGGGATTGTATTTTTACGGGAAAAGAGAAATGCCATGAAGAAGCTGGAAATAAAGCATGTCAGATTAATCTATGATGAATGGAAATGCATAGAGAGAAAGAGCTACCGTCAGAAAAGGATAAAGAACCCGGATTTTTCAGGCTTTCTGGCTCTGATTGATATCGAAAGGGTGAAGGAAAAGCAGGTCTGGAGCTGGGGGCAGGAAAGTCTGACCGTATGTGACGACGGCATGAAATGGCTCATTATTGTTCCGGAAAACGGAAAATATGCTGTAACCGTATATATGAATCAGGAATACAGGCCGGTGCTTTGGTATATTGATATTATTGACGGTATAGGTGTTGATGAAGACGGGATGTTTTTCGTCAGTGATTTATTCCTTGATTTACTGGTATCGCCGGAGGGTGAAGTTAAGGAGGAGGACAGGGATGAACTTGAAGCGGCGCTGGAGCAGGGCGTGATTACGGAATGCCAGTTTGCACAGGCTGACAGGACCGCACAGGAGCTGCGGCTTTATTTGGAGAAGAATTTTCAGGAGTTTTGGGTTTCCTGCGGCCGAAGGCTGGAGGAAATTATGGTACAGGGAAATTAGGGCGCGGAAGGCGGTTATTTCCGGAGCCTTCTGTTTGTATTCGGAGGATGCAATTGTGTGTAATGAAGAAAAAATAATTGCAGCATGGAATGCGGAAATGTATGAAAAATATGAGACAGAGACAGATGACGTGGACTTTCTGCTGTCTGTGATTGGTTCAAAGCCTGTGAGAGTATTGGAGGCAGCCTGTGGAGGCGGGCGTATCCTTGTACCGCTGGCGCAGGCAGGACATGCTGTAACAGGTTTTGATATTGACGATTGCCTTCTTGAAAAAATAGGGGCAAAGGCAGAAGGACTTGATAATATTGTCTGGTATAAGGCTGATGCAGTAGAAGATGCTTGGGGGAGCGGATTTGATGTTGTAGTTCTTGCAGGAAATATTCTGTTTAATATAATGTCGGAGACAGACTATGCTCAGGCGCAGCAGCAGATGATTCGGAGGGCTGCAGGAGCGCTGGATCCGGGAGGCCATATTTATATCGACTATCAGTTTTCAATGCATCCCGGGCTGTTGTTCCGGTCATCCGGTGAAATGGTAATCTGGGAGGGAACCGACAGCGAAGGCAATTCAGGGAAAATGTTCCTGACGGAACAAAGCTTTGAGGAATCTACAGGAATGCTTTCGTTTGTCCGTAATTTTGACTTGATACTGAAGGACGGAAGAAGATTAGAAAGGAAGATTCCTTCTAAGAAGCATTATATACAGTTGGAACAGCTGCATGACTGGCTGGATTCTGCTGGCTTTGCCATAGAAAAAGAGTATGGAGACTATGCTGGAAATCCAATAGGAGAGACAACCGGCAGAGCCATTCTATGGGCAGTAAAAAAATCCGTGGGTAAATAATGAGTGAAATGGATTCCCCGTGATCATGCGGCACATGGATTCTGAAGGTGTTGAAGGGGATCCTTGCCGGAAAGCCTCATGTAGAGGTTATTACGAAGGATATGATGAAGAAACAGGACAGGTAGTGTTCCTGGAGGAACAGCTTGGAATAGGAGAGGCCTTATGAGAATACAAGGAGATAATATCTATCTCAAAATGCTTGAGCGCAAAGATTGTAAAACCTTATGGAATGACTATGAGTATGATTTTAATAATCCGACGGAAGAGTTTAATATAGGGCATTCCGATGAAAAGGCAGAGAAATGGTTTGATGAGATTCAAAATCTACAGGGAAATACAAATGTAAGACTCGGGATTTTTCTTGCTAATGATATTGTGATTGGAGATATCGCACTTCAGGATATTGACCGAATTAACAGAAATTGTTCTATTGGCATAGGAATTGCCAAGATAGTTAACCGTTCTAAGGGATATGGAGGAGAGGCAGTAAGGCTGATGCTTGATTATGGTTTTACTTATCTGGGCATGGAGCGCATATATGCGAATACTTTGGATATTAACACAGGGGCACAGAGAATGCTTGAAAAAAATGGGTTATGCCTGGAAGGTATTGAACGAAAAGTTAAGTATCTTAACGGAGAGATGCATGACAGATTGCATTATGCTATCCTGAAAGAAGACTATTACAAATATTTCGTGAAAGGTATTACACTTGGTGGAGTCAAGGGATGATGAAGCGTATGTAACTTTGATTGTACGATTGTATGAGTGCATAAGGTGCACGGACAGGAGCTATGATGAAAAAGACAGTTGATTATCAGAAACTGCGTGGGTTCAACTATACACAGCCGGATGCTGTGAATGACAGGGATTTTTGGGCTAATTACCATCATGATATCGTGGATAGGGATATGGGGTATGCTGAGAGGCTTCATCTAAACAGCGCCCGGATTTTTCTCAGCTATGATTTTTACAAGGAAAATCCCGACAGGTTCCTTGCCAACGTAAAGGATTTTGTACAGACGGCATGGAAACATGGCATTTCTACAAACCCTATTATTTTTATGGGGTTCCGGTTCCGGGAGGATGAGCTCCCGCCGGGTGGATTTATGTTAGAAGCAGGGTTAAGGCCGATTTATAAAACGCTGGAGGATCCCGCCAGCTGGCAAATCGGCGAGAGGTACTTTGACGCACTTTACGAGGCAATCGGTCAGGAGGAAGGACTTCTGTTCTGGGATATTGCAAATGAGCCCGGTTATACGGACAACTTTGTAACATGGTATGACGAGGAACCTGTTTATGTACAGGATTATCAGGAACGTCCCGATATGGAGACACTCCGTTACAGGCAGGAAAAAACCTGGGAAATCGTCCGGCATTTCTGCAAATATGTGAAAAGTAAGGATCCGGATCATGATATCGGCGTCGGCAATATTTTTATTTACGAAACAGAGGCCAGCAAAACAGCTGAGCTGGTCGATGTAATTGTGTTCCATGATTATTCCTCAACCCGTAAGCGTTTACGTGAAGCACTGGAGTATGCGAAAAAAATGGGAGAAAAATATGGCAAGCCCGTACTCGATAACGAAATGTGCTGTCTTGCAAGAGCTAACCCCTATGATATGTCTATTGAGCTTCACAACGAATATCAGACTGGCTGGTATCTGTTTGAACTGATGATTGGAAAAGATATGTGGTCGCGCGTACATGGGGTGGTTTATCCGGATGGCACGATCCGGGATCCTTCCATTGTTTCCGCTATCTCCGGCTTTTTCCGCAACAGGGGCGAGAGTGCCGTCCGTTCTGATGTGAATCAGGAGGATTATGTGAGGAGAGCCTGCATACTGGCGCAAAGAACCCTGCATGCCGCAAGGCAGAATCAGGGATTTGATCACAGTAACGATGTGGAAAATCTGCTGGAAGCCTGTGAATATATTGCCAATCTGTTGGAGGCAGGGGAATTAGTCCCCATGGCTTATCCGCCTACTGCCAGGATTGCATCCTACAGAAGGCAGCAGCATGTGGAGGCCTATGAAATTGCGGACTATCTGACAGAATTGCTTGAAACGTTGAAAAAAGCATGCCATGTTATAGATATTTGAGACTGAGCTTAAAGGGGGCTGGCAAAGGGACACGTTTTTCGTCAAATAATGAGCATGAATTAACGAGCGTATTATGCTGCGATACGATAGACTGAATATGGAAGGAGGACGGGAGATATGGATTGGCTGACACAGATGAATGAGGCACTTGACTATATTGAATCTCATCTGACAGATGAAATAGACTTAGATGAGATTGGACGCATAACCGCATGCCCGGCGGGATTATTTCAGCGAATTTTCCCTAAAATCATCGGTATTCCGCTTTCAGAGTATATTCGGCGTAGAAAATTGACACTTGCAGCGTATGATCTTCAAGTATCTGACTGTAAGGTGGTGGATGTTGCGATGAAATATGGATACGAAACTGCCGATGCGTTTACCGTGGCCTTTAAACGAATGCACGGCATCAACCCTGCGGCAGTAAAAGAGAATGGCGTCAGTTTAAAAGCATATCCACGTCTGACCTTTACACTACTTGTAAAAGGAGTAACGGAAATGAATTATCGTATTGAGGAAAAAGAGGACATTCGCACCGTAGGAGTTGTCATTAAAGCATCGCAGGAAAATAATCCGATACCGGACTTTTGGGGAGAGTGTTATGAAAACGGCACAGCGGAAAAACTCTGCAAAACATCTCCGGGCAAGCCGCTGATTGGTATATGCTGCAACATGAATAACGATGGAACATTTAATTACATGATCGGTATTGAGACAACGGCCGCAGTGCCTGACGGTATGAGCGAGCTGATAATTCCCAAATCGACATGGGCAATCTTTGAGTCCGTGGGTCCAATGCCGGAGGCGATTCAAAATGTATGGCAGAGGATTTATTCTGAGTTTTTGCCTCAGGGTATCTACAGCCATGCGGGAACCCCCGACCTTGAAGTGTATTTTGAGGGGGATAATTCGGCCTCCGATTATCGCTGCGAAGTTTGGATTCCTGTAGTCAAAAAATAGGACGCCATTATTGGAAAAGGGGCTGTGAAAAAACAGACGGAATAAAAAAGAGGATTTTCAATTCACACTTTCGGTTGAAAACCCTCTTTTTTGTGTAAACGATTTCCATCTGCATTTACGGCTCTGCTTCTGGTATAGTGCCGAATTCATCCGTTTTTTTCTGTCCAATCGGACACAAGATTCCATTTATAAATCAAAGTAATCCCATAAGACAAATTGGAAAATTCAGTAAGTCCATGTTTAACCATTACAGCAAAAATATTAGACAAAAATGTAGAATACGGTTGCCCGGTGTCGAATTAACAGCTATAATTGAATGACAGACAGGATTTTATACATAGCTTACGGAACAGAGGCTGTGTGAAAGAACACGAGAAAAAAGCAGAAGCGAAGAAAGGAAAAGCTTTAAAAGAAAAAGCTTCAGAAGGAAAAACTTCAAAGCGAAAGCAGGGACAGGCCCTGGCTTCACAGCAAAACATTGAACAGGCTGAAAAGACCAACTGGCACCATGAGGATCTGGCCATGAAAACGGCGGCGCAGTATTTTGGGGAGGAACTTCTTCCGTTGCTGGAAATCCGGGGCGAGGTGGAATATATTGTACCCACCGAAACTGTTAAATTGGAGACCAGACAGTTTTACCAGGATTTTAATTATGCAATGAAGGAAGGTAACTGGGTGCATCTGGAATTTGAAAGTGATGAAATCACCCGGGAGGATCTGAAACGCTTCCGGGAATATGAAGCAGCTGCCAGCAGAGCCTATAAGGTTGACATAGTTACCTATGTTATCTGTTCTGCCGATGTTAAGGAACTGCTCTGTGAGCTGAAAGCGGGCATTAATACTTACCGTGTTGAAGTTATCCGGTTGAAGGGAAAGGATGCGGATCGCCTTTTCAAGGCTATCGAAGAAAAGAAGGCAAAAGGCGTGGCATTGACGAAAACGGATCTTGTACCGCTCCTGCTGACACCCCTGATGTCAGGGAATCTGGAAATCGGGGAGCGGATTATAAAAAGCCTGAAAATCCTGCATATGGCAGAAGCGCCCATAACCCAGTTGGAGCTGGAAAAAATGCAAGCGGTTCTATATACTTTTGCAGATAAGTTTCTGGATAAAAATAAGTTAGCTAAGGTGAAAGAGGTTATAAGAATGACACTGCTAGGAGAAATGTTGATTAATGACGGAATCGAACAGGGGATTGAAAAAGGACGCGAACAGGCGCTGCAGGTAGTAATAGAAATCTGCGAGGAGTTGGGCCTTACCTTTGAGCATACAGTAGAAAAGGTGGAAACACGGT
The DNA here is from genome assembly GCF_000466465.2 of Clostridium sp. KLE 1755. Taxonomy (NCBI): domain Bacteria; kingdom Bacillati; phylum Bacillota; class Clostridia; order Eubacteriales; family Clostridiaceae; genus Clostridium; species Clostridium sp. KLE 1755. Next base: position 184,004 of record NZ_KE992671.1, on the reverse strand, counting down.
TCGATAAGGAGCCACGATCTGCAAGAGAAATTGTAGAACGTTACTGGAAATAATAAGCTTCCGTGAAAATGCGTCCCAGTCACAGGTCTCCGGTTATGGCATGGATCCTGCACTCCATCGCATTAAAAGTCAGGAAGAAAACACAGTTCTCCGATATGATGGGTACATACGGAAGGGAGATGAGAAAATGAACTGGATAAACGATCTGCAGAAGGCAATCAACTACCTGGAGGATAATCTGACGGAGGACATCAGCTATGCGGATGTCGCCGGCCAGGCCAATTACTCGCCATATCATTTCCAGAATGTATTCAGTATTCTGTGCGGCTGTACACTGGGAGAATATATCCGCTGCCGCAGGCTGACTCTTGCCGGCAAAGAGCTTGCCTCGACGAAATGCAGGGTGATCGATGTGGCGTTGAAGTATGGCTACGATTCTCCGGACAGCTTTGGCAGGGCGTTTTCCAGATTTCATGGGATTACGCCGTCACAGGCCAGGCTGAGCGGGGCAAAGCTGAATTCCTTCTCCCGTCTTTCCGTAAAACTTATTTTAGACGGAGGAAGCACGATGAATTACAGGGTTGAGACAAGAGGAGAAATTGAGGTTATTGTCAGAAAGAGGAACTTTTCCGATAATTTGGAGGAGAACAACAGGCAGTTGCCCGCATTCTGGGAGGAATGCAGGCGGGATCAGACGCTGGATAAGCTTTCTGCCTATCAGGCGGCGGAGGATATTTTTGGAAATGCCCTGATTGGCATGTGCCTGAGTGAGAATGCACAGGAGAAAGAAATCACTTATGCGATAGGCGCAGGCTATCATGGGGAGCCGGTGGGGGAAGGGCTGAGTGTGGAACGGATCGCGGCAAACACCTGGGTGGTTTTTGAAGGCACAGGCCCTATGCCCGGCGCATTCCAGGAGCTGCAGAAAAAAGTATATTCCGAGTTCTTCCCCGGAAGCGAATACCGGCCGCTTAGCGGCATGGATATCCAGGTATACCCGCAGGGCGACATGCAGTCGCCGCAGTACCGGTGCGAGCTCTGGATTCCGGTGGAAACGGATAAGCAGTTCCGTAAAAAAGGATGAGTGATTCCGACAAACAGTTAAGTAATTATAGCAGGGGGATTCAGGCTTTCTCGGGAGCCTGGATCCTCCTCGTTTTTTTCCCGTATTCCCCTGGGGAAAGGCCGGTAATGCGACGGAAGACCTTGGTAAAATAGCTTTGATCATCATACCCAACCATCTGGGAAATGTCCGTCAGGCGGTATTCTCCGCGGCGGATCAGCTCCTTGGCTTTGGTGATGCGCACATTGTTCAGATACCGGTTGAAGGTGGTTCCGGTTTCCTCTTTGAAAATGCGGCTCAGATAATCGGGGGACAGGGAAACGGCGCGGGCGGTATCCTCCAGCGTCAGGTGCTCCGCATAGTTGGTCCCTATGTGCTGGATGCATTTATGTATGATATTGGCATGCTTGGCGTCAGGGTAGGACTGGATGCTGTCCATAAAACGGTCAACCGTATGGTACAGCCAGTTGCTCAGGGCGCTGAAGCTGCCCAGGGAGGGGATGGTTTTCTGGCAGATATGGTTAAAGAGCATCGTCTCTTCTTCATCCGCCCCGTTTTCCGCCGCAGTCCGGGAAATCATGACGATAAGCTCCGAAGCCCTGGATTTCATCCAGTCCAGCCGTCCGCCTCCGGAAGCCAGAAGGGCGGCAAGCAGTTCCTTGAGCTGCTTGCGGGAGCTTTCCCGATCCCCGTGTGAGATTGACAATAGCAGGGCGCGTTCCTTTTCAAAAGGATAGCGGGGCGGGGCGTCCTGGTTTTTCAGGCCGGAGATATAGGCGCTGATCTGCCCCTGCAGAAGGTCGGAACGTTCGGCCTCCAGAAGCCTGTTTTCAGCGGAGACGTTATTCATGAAGCCGACGGCCATAAAAAGAAGAACAGACAGCTCCTGCACTTTTGTGGGCGGCATCTGCGGAACCTCCTTAAGAAGCCGGATCAGCTCCGTACGCGCTTCCTGAGTGAGCGGCAGATTGTCGGTGAGTTCACAGTCGATAAAGTCCTGGAAATCCACCATCATAAACGGCCCCACGGTGATCTTGGCGGTACTTTTCACCTCGCCGATGATAGGGGAGACAAAGCAGGTCAGTCCCAGGGGGCAGAAATAAATATACTTCCCGCCGAAACGCTCCGCCTCAGTCATTCCATAGTTATGGGCGCGGATACAGTTCTCATGGGGAAGCCCCGCCGCCTCGCACAGCGTACAGCTTCCGCATCCCTTCCCATGTTCATAAAAAATATGTCCGGCCGTATCCGAAACCGTACAGCCAAGCCCTGTGGACACCGAAAAAGCCCGTGCGCACTCCTGGGCCAGCTTGTGATCAAACGTATCCTGCACCATTAAAGAAGCCTTCCTTTGTAAAATACCGTGTAATTGTTCTATAAATTTAAGTGATCGTTCTATAAATTTAAGTGATCGTTTTATAAATTCAAAGTAATCCTTCGATCCATCCATAGCACCAATATTGCTCTATCTGCATTATGCCCGTGAATTTTTGGTATGTCAAGGAAACAGGTCGGAAAATTACCAAAACGGGCGAATAACTACAAGGAAAAAGAAAAGGAGGATGCTATAATCAGGGCAAATAATGTAGTCATACTCAGTAAGGAGGATTTTTTTTATGGCTGTCTTGGAGGAAATTTCACAGAATCTGCAGAGAGGCAAAGCGAAGATAGTAAAGGAACTGGTACAGCAGGCGATTGATGAAGGAATCCCTGCGAAGGAGATCCTGGAGAAGGGACTTCTGTCCGGTATGGATATTATCGGGGAAAAATTTAAAAATAACGAAGTTTTTGTACCGGAGGTGCTTGTGGCGGCCCGCGCCATGAATATGGGAGCTTCCCTGCTTAAGCCTCTGTTAGCTGACGGGGACAATACCTCGGCCGGCAGGGTCTGCATCGGAACCGTACGCGGTGACCTGCATGACATCGGAAAGAACCTGGTAAAAATGATGATGGAAGGCAAAGGCCTGGAGGTTATCGATCTGGGAACGGACGTATCTCCTGAAACCTATGTGGAAACAGCGGTTTCCCAGAACTGCCAGATCATCTGCTGCTCCGCGCTTCTGACAACTACAATGTCAGTGATGAGCGATGTGGTAAAAGAAGCTGAAAAAGCCGGAATCCGTGATCATGTAAAAATTATGGTGGGGGGCGCGCCTGTAACAGAAGCCTTCTGCGAACAGATCGGCGCTGATAAATACACAGCTGATGCGGCAAGCGCTGCGGATGCTGCTGTGGAAATCTGCAGGAGCCTGGCAGGTTAAGGAAAACGGCAGACAGCGGGGGAACTATGGAAAAAGAAGCATTGAGAGAAGAAGTGCTGCGCCTGGGAGCTTACCGGGCGGAATTTATTGAGACGGAACGGATTGAGGCGGATGCTTCCTTCCGCAAGCTGTGCGAATCCAACGCCTGCGGCAATTACGGCAGGAGTTACATGTGCCCGCCCGATGTGGGAGAGGTGGAAACCCTCATGGGCAGACTGAAGGATTATCGTCTCGCCCTTGTTTACCAGACAGTGGGAACGCTGGAAGACAGCTACGATTTTGAAGGAATGATGGAGGCCGGAAAACGGCATAATGACCTGGCGCAGCAGGTGCGGCGTCTGACGGAACAGCTTGACTGTGAGAAGACGCTTCATCTTGGGGCCGGCGGCTGCAGGGTGTGTGACGTCTGCGGTAAAAAGACAGGCGATCCGTGCAGGCATCCGGAGCAGGCAATGTCTTCCCTGGAGGCCTATGGAATCAACGTTTCAACGCTGGCTGCGCAGTGCGGAATGCGCTATATCAACGGCAAGGATACGGTAACCTATTTCGGCGCCGTGTTCTTTTCATAAAGCCGGGAACCGGGAGGATGGAGTTCATGAGTAGAAATATGAAGCAATGGCTTGCGCAGTTAAGGGAAATGCCGGAAAAAAAGGCGCTCCCCGTTTTATCCTTTCCTGCTGTGCAGCTGATGGGAATCAGCGTAAGGGAACTGATTTCCGACAGTGACAGACAGGCGCAGGGAATGAAGCTGGTTGCGGACAGGACAGACGCCGCGGCAGCGGTGAGCCTGATGGATCTTTCGGTGGAGGCGGAGTGCTTCGGTGCGCCGATTTCCGTAAGCGATGATGAGGTGCCGACGGTAAAAAGCAGCGTCGTATCCACGCCGGAAGAGGTGGAAGCGCTTGCAGTGCCGGAAATCGGCGCCGGAAGGACGCAGATTTACATTGACGCCATTAAGAAAGCGGCGAAGATGATAGAAGACAGACCCGTGTTCGCCGGGATTATCGGGCCGTACTCCCTGGCGGGAAGGCTTTTAGATGTGACGGAAATCATGTTTTATTGTTATGATGAACCGGAAATGGTGCAGCAGCTTCTGGATAAGGTGACGGAATTCCTGATTGCCTACGGACAGGCATATAAGGAAGCGGGAGCGGACGGCATCGTAATGGCGGAACCGCTGGCAGGCCTGCTCTCACCGGCGCTTGCAGAAGAATTTTCTGCGCCTTACGTCAAACGGATCGTGGAAGCGCTTCAGACGGAGGATTTCCTTGTTATTTATCATAACTGCGGCAACAGCACCATCCAGATGATAGATTCCATACTGGATACGGGCGCCGCGGCCTACCATTTCGGCAACGCCATCAATATGGCGGAGATGATGACCCATATCCCGCCAGATACCATAGCCATGGGAAATGTTGATCCAGCGGGACAGTTCCGGAACGGGACGCCGGAAAGCATCAGGGAGGAGACCTGGGCCATTATGGAGGCCTGCTGCAAATATCCTAACTTTGTCATTTCCTCCGGCTGTGATATCCCGCCGCTGTCCAAATGGGAAAATATCGACGCCTTTTTTGAAGCGGTGCAGGAATTCTACGAAAAAAAGCGGATGGCATGAGGATGCAGGACATGGAAAAGGTAACGGTAAACGGCCGGATTTTTCAGACGGAAAAAGGAACGGTGTTGGCAGATGTCCTCCGGGAAGCCGGAGGTTTGAAAATGCCCTGCGCAGGGAAGGGAATCTGCGGCAAATGCAGAGTCCGGGCGTCAGGGCTGCTCAGCGAACCGGATGAAACGGAAATAAAAAAGCTTACCAGGGCGGAGCGTGAAAACGGCATCCGCCTTGCCTGTCGTACCCGGGTGCTGGGAGAATGTGAGGTGTCCTTTGAAGAGGAGGCTACGCGCCAGACTCCGGAGGAAGCGCTTTTGGGGCTTCAGCCTGTGAGGCCTTTGTTTGAAGGGCTGGGCGCTGCGGTGGATATCGGTACGACGACGCTGGCGGCGGTGCTGTTTGATAAAAACGGCTTCCGGGCAAGGGCCGGGGCGGATAATCCCCAGTCTGTTTTCGGAGCGGATGTGATTTCCCGGATGGAAAAAAGCATGGCAGGGGAGCGGGAGGCGCTGGCCCTGTGTATCAAATCGGGGCTGACGTCCCTTTTGGAGGAGCTGGCAAATAAAGGCGGCTGTTCCCCGGTAGATATTGATACTTTGGTGCTGACCGGAAATACGGCCATGCTTTATTTTTTTACCGGAAGGGATCCTTCCGCCCTTTCCCATGCGCCCTTTGCCGCGGACTGGCTGGCCGGGGAATGGCTGACAGCGGAGCAGCTGGGTCTGCCGGGGATACAGGCGAGGGCCTGGCTGCCGCCCTGCGTGTCCGCTTTTGTGGGAGCGGATATTACCACGGCCATGCTCAGCGTACGGACGGAAAAGCCCGGAAATGACCGCCTTCTTGTGGATATCGGGACGAATGGGGAGATTGTGCTGTGGAGACAGGAAGGAATTTTCTGCTGTTCCACAGCGGCAGGGCCGGCCTTTGAAGGGGCGGGGCTGAAGATGGGAATGCAGGGAACGGACGGCGCGGTTGCCCATGTGCGGGTGGCGGAGAACGGGCTTGCGGCTGAGGTGATAGGCGATAAAGAGCCGATGGGCATCTGCGGCAGCGGCGTCATTGATGCGGTGAGCTGCCTGCTGCAGACGGAGGATCTGGATGAAACCGGCTATCTGGAGGATGAGGAAGCGGTGATTGCCGGGGAGGTCCGTCTGTTCCAGGAGGACATAAGAAAGGTCCAGCTTGCCAAAAGCGCTATCTGTGCCGGAATCAAAACCATGCTGCACCGGGCGGGCATGCAGCCGTCGGAGCTGCAGGAGCTGTTGGTTGCAGGGGGCTTTGGCAGCTTCATCCATCTGGAGAATGCGATTGCCATCGGGCTTTTGCCGGAGGTGGAGTTGGGGAAAATTACGGTGACGGGAAATGCGGCGCTTATGGGAGCGGCCATGCTGCTGCTGGATAAGGAAAAGCTGCCGGAGGCGGAGCGGCTGGCAGCGGTGGCACAGACTGTGGATCTGGCGTCGGATGCGTTCTTCAAAGAATGTTATATGGAAGGAATGCTTTTTTAAAAGCGCTTGTAACTGTTGGATTCCTTCACAGTTACAAGCGTTTTACTACTAAATGGGGATTATAAAATGACGAACAGAGAGAGATTTATACGGACCTTAAAATGCGAGCCCATCGGCGGCCAGGTGCCCACCTTTGAGCTGGTCTTTTTTCTGACCATGGAGGCCTTCGGCAAGGTGCATCCCTCCCACCGTTTTTATGAGCAGTGGAACCAGATGAGTTACCGGGAGCGCAGCCTTCATATGAATGAAATGGCCCAGCTTTATATCGATACGGCAAAAAGATATGGCCACAGCGCTATTTTTATCCATCCCAATCCCGGGGACGTTGAGAATATCCAGTGGCTGCTGGAGCTGATCCGGGAAAAAAGCGGGGATGAATATTACATAATGATGCACGGCGACCCCACCTGGGCCATTCCTGACGGAGAAAATATGATGGAATTTTCGGCCAGAATGTTTGATGAGCCGGAGAAACTGAATGAGGAGAGCAGGATCCGGGTGGACAAGTCCCTGGAGCTTGCCGCAAAGCTTGATGAAAAAGGGCATCTTCTGGACGGCTTTGCGCTTTGCTCGGATTACTGCTTTAATGTGAATCCGTTTTTCAGCCCGGATTCCTTTGATGAACTGATAGGGCCTTTCCTGAAGGAGGTCATTGCGGAGTACCGGAAGCTGGGGTATTATACCATCAAGCATACGGACGGGAATATCATGCCGATTCTGAAGCAGATCGCTGACTGCCGGCCGGACGCCATCCATTCCCTGGATCCCCAGGGAGGCGTTTCCATCCCTGAGGTGCGTAAGATTGTGGGGCCGGATATTGCGCTTGTGGGCAACGTTAACTGCGGGCTTCTGCAGACGGGCACTGATGAGGAATGCCGCGCGGATGTGCTGCGCGCGCTGCGGGAAGGCATGGCGGCGGGCAGGGGATATATTTTTTCCACCTCCAACTGCGTTTACACCGGCCTGCCTCTGGAGCGGTACGAAATGATGATGGACCTGTGGAGGCAGTACGGCAGCTACGATGCTTATGAAAAAAAGCTGAAACAGTAAAAAAGGCGGCTGGGTAACGGCTTGAAAATCCTGTGTGAAGTATCGCGTGAAGTCGCCCCTCTTGTAAATGTACCGTCGGTCGGCTAAAATGGAGCTATCGATGACGGGGAGGGGAATGCTATGGATATGGAAACCTGGTTTGCGCCGGCCATTGAAATGGGGCGGCTGGTCCGGCAGTACCGGATTGCGCAGGAGGACGAAAAAGAGGAACTGGAGCGTCGGATCCAGAATTCCGCGTATATCTCCCGGTTAAATACGATGCAGAGCTTTAACAGCGTGGATTTTTTACGGGGGATAGTGGAGGAGGATGCGGGCGGAGGCAAAGCTGAAGGAGAAGGAGAGCGGAAGCTGCGTCAGCCTGGGCAGCAGCCGTTTCGGCTTCAGGCAGGCCCGGTTTACACCGGAAGGATTTTTCCTGAACGGCGTGAAATGCAAACTCATCGGCCTGAACCGCCATCAGTCATGGCCCTATGTGGGCTATGCCATGCCGGAGCGGATACAGCGCCGGGATGCGCAGCTTCTGCGCCGGGAGCTGGGCTGCAATGTGGTTCGCACCAGCCATTATCCCCAGTCCAGGCATTTCCTGGATGCCTGCGACGAGCTGGGACTGCTGGTAATGGAGGAGATTCCGGGCTGGCGGCGCGTTACAACAGGGAAATATCGGGGCTTATCGGCATGGTGATCAAATCCGCAGGCGGCTGGGGAGAAACGGAAAACAACCTGGTGCTGGAGGGATGGCTTGGGGACCGCATCGTATGTAGAAAGGAAGTGGGTGAAAGCCGGTATGCCGCCGGAATCACCGCCAGGGCTGATGATACCGTCCTGTACGCAGACGGCGATACCTATGACGCCACCCGTATTACGGTGAAGGCGGTGGACAATATGGGAAATCTGCTGCCCTTTACCCAGGAATGTGTGGAAATCCGACTGGACGGCCCTGCCAGGCTGCTGGGCCCTGCGCGGTTCCCCCTTACCGGAGGCGTATCCTCCTTCTGGATCAGAACGGTGGGAAAGACCGGCACGGTGCGGATAGGCGTGTTGGGGGTGGAAAGCAAAGCAGAATGTACAGTTGATGTGAAATAGGGGAAACAGGAGAAAACTATTTCAGATTATGGATGCTCCGGAGGCCATGGGATTGCGTGGCCCGCCGGAGCTTTTTTGCGCCTAAAAATCAGCTCGTGTGTATTCGGAAGGCGTGATATTTTTATAACGTTTGAAAACCTTTACAAAATAGCTGGCATCGTGGAAACCGCAGTCAAAAGCGATTTCCGTAATCGTTTTATTCGTATAAGACAGCTGCTCGCAGGCGGCCTCCACACGGTAATAATTCAGGTAATCCAGTGGTGTGCGGTGGGTCAGCTCCCGGAAATAGCGGCAGAAATAATTGCCGTTCATATTTGCGCAGGCGGCAAGGTCGGAAAGCCGGATATCTTCCGCATAGTGCTCATCTATAAAGGTAAGCACATCCTTCAGATGCAGCACTTTTTTCTGGGTGCTGAGAGCGGGTGCTTCGGAATAAAAATGGTTCTGGAAAAGCTGGCCGAACAGCAGGAAGGTATAGCCCTGCAAAAGAAGCGTATAGCCCTCAGGCTTGAAACGCAGCAAATCCAGCATACTGCAGAGAATATCGTTGATTTGCGTGCATGCTGCAGGAAAATAATTATGGATAAGTATTTTCTGGTTCAGAAGGTCGAAGATTTTATGCTCATAAACTCTGGTGGATGAGCCGGACTGAAAAATAGTATCCAGATCCATCAGCAGACATTCATAACAGCAGCTTTGTGCTTCCAGGGGCGCGCCGCCGTGGGTGACGCCTGAGGAAATAAAAGCGCTGTCTCCGGGAGAAAGCAGCAGTTCACAATCTTCCAGCTGCAGCCGGAAATGCCCGGAGAAAACATGGACGATTTCACAGAGGGGATGCCAGTGATAAGGCATGGTGTAGCGGGGATGAATATAAGTAACATGGTAGAAAAAATAGGGGAAGTCCTGGCTTCCATGTCTTTGCTGCTCCGGATAGTCCAAAAATTTCATAAAAAAACTTCCTTTCCTTTTTCGATGCGGGCCCTAACCATATCTATATTTCCTTACTATAACACGAAAAGTGAATTTATTACCAGAAATCACTAAAATTTTACAAGAAGAAAAGGCTCCGGCACATTAAAATAATAGTATGCACAAGCGGAAAGGCCTGGGAGGAAACGTTTGTAAGTCCTTTCCAACTATGGATGGATACTATATCGCAGGAAAGCCTGCGGTATGCGGGAGGTATAAAAATGAAAAAGACAGTAGCTGCCATGAATAGCAGAAAAAAGAACCAGACCTGGAAACTGATGAAGAGAAACTGGTGTCTGTACCTGTTTCTGGTTCCCGCCGTGGTGTTTATAGGAATATTCTGCTATGCGCCGATGTATGGCGTACTAATGGCCTTTCAGGATTATTCGCCGGGGAAAGGGATAATGGGGAGCAACTGGGTGGGGTTAAAATGGTTCCAGACCTTTTTCCATCTGCCCCGTTTCTGGCAGATAGTGAAGAATACACTGGTGGTGAGCCTCTATTCCCTGGTGGTGGGCTTCCCTATCCCCATAGTGCTTGCGCTTATGATAAACAGTGTAAAAAGTACCAGATTCAAAAAACTGACACAGACGATAACCTATATGCCGCACTTTATTTCCACAGTAATTCTGGTCGGTATGATGTCGGTTTTCCTCTCTCCCAGATCGGGGTTTTTAAATCATCTGATTGCTATGCTGGGAGGACCGGATGACCTGTATTATATGGGCAGCGCCTCAGCCTTTGCACATCTTTATGTCTGGTCGGGGATCTGGCAGAACATGGGCTGGAGCTCCATAATTTATCTGGCAGCGTTGGCCGGCGTGGATCAGGAGCTGCATGAGGCGGCCATGGTGGATGGGGCGAACAAGCTGAAACGGATTATCCATATTGATTTGCCCGCCATTATGCCTACGATGGTTATACTGCTTATCATGAACGCAGGAAACATTATGAGCGTAGGCTATGAAAAAGTATATCTGATGCAGAATGATCTGAATCTTACCACGGCGGAGGTGATCTCCACCTATGTTTATAAAATCGGCCTGAAACAGCAGCAGTACAGCTACTCGGCGGCCATAGGGCTGTTTAACAACGCAATAAATTTTTTCCTGCTTGTGGTGGTGAATAAGATATCGAAAAAGGTATCCGGTTCCAGTCTGTGGTAGGAATAATAGGAGACAGGAGGAGACGATATGACGACGCAGGGATCCCTTTCCCGAAAAAAGAAAAAATTCCGGTTTACCCAGGATACGGTTTTTGACATTGTGGTTGCGGCAGCGCTGCTGTTGATAATAGTTATTATGGCATATCCGATTTATTTCGTTTTTGTAGCTTCTTTTTCGGATCCGGCGTATGTCAATAACGGGAGTATGCTGCTGTGGCCGAAGGGCTTTACGCTTTTGGGATATCAAAAGGTGTTCGAGGATGCCCGGATTTGGATCGGTTACGGTAACACACTGATTTATACGGCCGGGGGTACGGCGCTGGGGACACTTGTAACCATGATGGCAGGCTATGCCCTGTCCAGAAAGGACCTGCCCTTCCGTAATACTTTGATGGGTTATTTTGTGTTTACAATGTACTTCGGCGGCGGCCTGATTCCTTTTTATATGGTAATAAAGAAGCTGCAGCTGACCAATACAAGAACCCTGATGGTAATTATCAGCGCAGTGGCAGTCTATAATATCATTATTACCCGCTCCTTTATGGAAAGCAATATACCAGAGGAACTGCGGGATGCGGCCAGAGTGGACGGCTGCGGAAACGGACGGTTCTTTTTCAGAATTGTAATGCCGCTTTCCAAGGCGATTATGGCGGTACTGGTACTTTATATTGCGGTAACCTACTGGGATTCTTATTTTAATCCCATGATATTCCTTACCGACAGAAGCAAATATCCGCTGGCGCTGTACCTGAGGGAGATCCTGCTGACAGCGGCGACCGGGGCCGCCAATTCCATGACCACAGATGCGGATGCGGCGCGCAAGCTGCAGACCATGGTGCAGGTGATTAAATACGGCGTAATTGTAGTATCCACGCTGCCTATTATCTGTGTATATCCTTTCCTGCAGAAGTATTTTGTAAAGGGCGTCATGATTGGCTCTATTAAAGGGTGAAATCAATGGGTGACAATCCATTTTGATGAATAAAGAAGGAGGAATAGTAATGAAAAGAAAAGTACTGGCGATTTTAATGGCGGCGGCTATGACTATGACCGTCATGGCTGGCTGCGGCGGCGCGGCACCGTCGGAAACAAAGGATCCGGGGGCCCAGCCGCAGACCGGAGCCGATGCGGCGTCCGGTGAAAAGACAGGGCAGGAGGAAAAAACCACCTTTAAGATTGCAGTGGTGCTCCATCCCCTGACCAAAGATGAGGATTTTAATAATAAGGAAATCTACAAAAAAGCAGAGGAAGCCACGGGCGTACATATTGAGTGGATTCCCATTGCCTCCTCGGATGCGGAGGATAAGGTGAATATTATGCTGGCTTCCGATTTGCCGGATGCATTTCTCGGTCTGATAGGCGAGAACCAGATTGCGAATAATATGGATTCTTTTGCGGATCTGGCAGCTGACGATGTCCTGAAAAACTATGCGCCCCATGTGTATTCAGACTATGAAACGATTCCGGGCGGCCTTGACCTGGTAACTTGGCCCGACGGCTCCATCCGTTCCCTCATGACAGGCAGACAGACCAGCTATGAAAACGACGCTATGGGCATTATGTTTATGAACAAAGAATGGCTGGACAAAGCAGGAAAGGAAATCCCGAAAACAACAGAAGAATTTATGGATGTGCTCAGAGCCTTCCGGGATGGGGATATGAACGGCAATGGAGATCCTGCAGATGAAATTCCTTTTGAGCCTTCCCAGAGTGACTGGTGCTCCAAAATTATGAATGCGGCAAATCCCTGGGGAATTGCAGGAACCGATTCCGGGGATGAAGAAGCCTATAAGATGGTAAAGGACGGCAAAGTGGTGGGAACCGTCAACACAGATGAATTCAGGAGCTTCCTGGAATTTTCCCATCAGATGATCGAGGAAGGGCTGCTGGATATGGAAGCTTTTTCACAGACCTCGGAACAATACCATGCGAAATTGAACGAAGGAGTGGTAGGCTGTTATTATACCTGGACTCCCAATGGGGACATGAGCGATGCCGCAGCCGCCAATTATGTGCCTGTGGGAGAAATAAGGGCAGAGGACGGACCAGGCTACAAGAAGACCGGTGCACAGGATAAATTTGCGGCCAACCGGACAGGCTTTACCATTACCAGCGCATGTAAGGATGTGCCCAAATTGCTGGAGTGGTGGGATTATATATCCAGCACCACAGAACTGAAATATATCTCCCGTTTCGGCCCGAAGGGCGAGGCCTGGGATGTGGATGAAAACGGGCAGGTGTTCGAAAAGCTTCCCGACAGCCTGACAGATGATTTTACTATTGAAAATTATAAATATACCTATGGCATGGTGGATTACGGCCCGTTGATCAGGAAGGACGAAAATGCAGAGGTACTGGAGGATATTGCATGGACCTCCTGGTATCGGATCGAATGTGTGAAGGAAGTCCATGATTTCTGTATACCGGTGGAAGATCAGATCCCAATCCGGTTCGTGGATCCTGCCAAAACGAGTGAAAGAGCTTTTATGGAAACGGAGCTTTTTTCCTATATTAAGAATTTTACTGCCACAAGTATTCTGGAGGGAATCGATGATGCGGCCTGGGAGGCCCACCTGAAACAGCTGGATGCGATGCAGTATGGCGCCTGGCTGCAGTGGTATCAGGATTTCCTGGATCAGAAATTTTAAACTAAAGTAAGGGAGCAGGAGAGCGCCGGCAGTGTCTTCCGGCCGCTCTCCTGCACGGACAAATGTATGAAAATCAGAGAAATTACAGGAATAGATGGTGACAGAAGAGATTATTATTTGTACCCGAAGGCAGTCCCTCCATATGAAAAATCAGATTATATCGAGCAGGTGCTCCCGGATCGTTTCCGTTATCACAGCGGGGATGGGGATATGTGGCCGTTAACCTGGGCAGAGGATGATATGATTTACGGCGGCGCCGGGGATAACCGGGGCTGCCCTATGAATATCTGGAGAATAAAGACGCTCCGGTTTTTACCGGAAAAGCTGACCTGCACGGGACACTGGTGTATGGATGTAATCAATGAAAAGCCGGTGGATTTGAATAAATACTGCACGCCCGCGGCTCCTTATGTGAAGCCGTCCGGCCTTCTGGATATCGGCGGAACCCTCTATCTGAGCATTGAAGCTCAGAATTATGGGGATAACCCTTATTTTTGCAGACAGAGAAATCTTCATGGCTGGATTGTAAGATCAACGGACGCCGGCAGAAGCTTTGATCCGGAAACGACGCCCCGGGATTTTTTCCGGGGAAGGCTGTCTTCCTGCCATTTCCTGCAGTTTGGAAGAGGCTATTCGGGGGCGAGGGACAGTTATGTATATGCTTATTTTCCCTGTGATTTGGAGGATGGCGGCAGCTATTGGGAAAATAACGACGCGCTGCTGTTGGGACGGGTTCCCAAAGAAAAACTGACTGTGCGGGATTCCTGGGAATTTTATTGCGGGAAGGACTCCCTGCATCCGGCATGGAGCCGCGAAGAAGAGCTGGCCGTACCGGTATTTTCCTATTATAAAATGACCGGAGCCAATCATGTGGCCTATAATGCGGGCATACAAAGATATCTGATGGGAAATTACAGCTTTGTGGATGAGAACCTGAATCCCCGCCCGATTCATCAAATGCGCTATCCGGAATCCCATTACAGCCAGCTGACGCTTTATGAAGCGCCGGAGCCCTGGGGACCCTGGAAGCTGTTTTACCGGGATGACCGGTGGGGCAGCTATGGAGATTATCAGCCCAACTTTCCTGTGAAATGGATGACTGAGGATGGACGGATTGTTTATATGGTATCCTCCGGTTCCTGGGATGATTATAATTTTGTTGTGCAGAAGTTTGCGTTGAAGCTGAAAGGAGACAAAGCGTTTCCGGAAAAAGCGAAATATTTTTCCTATAAATTATAATGGGAAAGGTGCGTTATGGCAGCCGGATTCCCGGACGGGGGAGACGTCTCCTATTCCCCCATCTGGGTCCGGTACATCCCGGCATACCTGCCGTTGAGCTCCATCAGCTCTTCGTGGGTGCCTTTCTCGGCGATCCGGCCATCTTCTATCAACAGGATAAGATCCGAATCCCGGATGGTGGAAAGCCGGTGGGCGATAATAAAGGAAGTCCGCCCACGGGTGATTGTCAGCATGGCCCGGCGGATCCGCTGCTCCGTTACCGTATCCACGGAGCTGGTGGCCTCATCCAGAATCAGAATCGGGGCCTCCTGCAGTACGGCGCGTGCAATGGTGAGAAGCTGGCGTTCCCCCTGGCTCAGGGCGGCGCCGCCCTGGGTGAGTATTGTATCGTAGCCCTGGGGCAGGCGGCGGATGAAGGAATCAGCGCCGGCGGTTTTCGCTGCGGCCCGGATGCGTTCCGGCAAAACGTCCTTATTACCGTAGCTGATATTGTCCCGGACGCTCATGCCAAACAGCGCCGTATCCTGAAGCACCACGCCGAAGGTACGGCGCAGATCCTGCAGCCGGTACTGCCGGAGATCGCGGCCGTCTAACAGGATGCTGCCGCTGTTGACATCATAAAAACGGGTCAGCAGGTTGATGAGCGTGGTTTTTCCCGCGCCGGTGGATCCGACCACCGCCACACGGGTTCCGGCGGGCACGCGGAAGCTTACATCCTTTAAGACAGGTTCCTGCGCCTGATAGCCGAAGGTGACATGGGAAAATTCCACTTCCCCGCGGGGAGCCGTAAGCGGCAACGCGTCCGGCGCATCCGCAGGCTCCGGTTCCTCCTCCAATATTTCGAAGATACGTTCCGCGCCTGCCACAGCCGTCTGAAAGTTATTGTAAATATTTGCAATGTCAACAAAGGGCCTTGAAAACTGCCTGGAATACAGCAGGAAGCTGGAAATCAGCCCCACGCTGATCCGGCCGTAAGCCGCCAGGATACCGCTGACGACCGCCACAATGACGAAATTCAGGTTGTTGATTACATTGGTGAGTGGCATGAGGAAACCGGACCAGATTTGTGCCTTTGTAGCCACCTGGCAGAGCCTGGCGTTGCTTTCCTCAAACTGCTCTGTCATTTCGGCTTCCCGGCCAAAGGCCTTTACCATGTTCTGTCCGGAAATACTTTCCTCCACCTGTCCGTTGAGCTTTCCCAGAATCTGCTGCTGTTGGGCAAACAGCTTCCTCGTATGCTTTGTAATCGTGCGGGTCAGCAGAAAGATAAGCCATACGGATATAAAGGCAATACAGGTCAATGGCAGGCTGAGCCGCAGCATAATGCACAGTATGCCTATAATCGTAAAACCATATGTCATCAGCTGCGTAAGCGAATCCGAAATGGTGGTGCTGATATTGTCCACATCATTGGTCAGACGGCTCATCAGCTCGCCATGCTGCCGGCTGTCAAAGAAGGAAAGCGGAAGTGCTTTCATTTTTTCAAACAGCGTGCTGCGGATATGAAGAATGATTCTCTGCCCGATGGCCGCCATAAAAAACTGCTGTAAAAACCGTACCAGCCAGTCCGTCAGGTAAAGCGCCGCCAGCAGTATCAGAAGCTGCAGCGCGGGGTTACCCGTATCAATGGCGGTTACGGCCGTTCCGATAAGCAGAGGCGAGAGGATGGTTGACGCGCTGGCAACTGCGGAAAGCAGCATCAGCCATCCAAGCCCCTGTCGCTGGCCCTGTGTCAGCTCCCACAGCCTGCGCAGGGTTCCCTTCATATCCTTCGGCTTTACCACCGGCTTGCCGCGCTGGCCTTTTCCGAAGGAGGAGGGCGGCGGCGCCATTTCCTTACTCATGCCGGTCACCTCCAATCTGTGAAGTATAAATTGCCCGATATACCGGACAGCTGTCAAGCAGCTCCCGGTGGGCTCCAAAGCCCATGACCCTGCCGTCCTCCAGGCAGAGGATCCGATCTGTACGCATAACCGTGGAAATCCGCTGGCTGATGAGCAGTACTGTCATGCCCGAGCACTGTTTCCGCAGCATGGAGAGCACAGAGGCCTCCGTGGTGGCGTCCAGGGCGCTGGTACAGTCGTCGAGGATGAGGATTCGCGGATTTTTCAAAAGGGCGCGGGCAAGGGAAAGCCGTTGCTTCTGCCCGCCGGAAAGGTTGACGCCGCCCTGGCCGAGGTTCGTCTCATAACCGTCGGGAAAGCTTTGCACAAAGCCATCCGCACAGGCGATTTGGGCCGCCCGCCTTATTTCTTCGTCTGTGGCATCCGGCTTCCCCCAGCGGAGGTTTTCGGCGATGGTTCCGGAAAACAGCAGCGCTTTCTGAGGAACCACGGCGATTTCAGCCCGCAGCTTTTCCTGGGACAGCAGCGTAACATCCACGCCGTCTACAAACAGCGTTCCCGAGGTAGCGTCATAAAAACGGGGAACCAGATTTACCAGTGTGGATTTCCCGGAGCCTGTAGGCCCGATGATCCCTATGGTTTCTCCGGGCATGGCCGTAAAGGTCACATGCTCTAAAGCCGGCTCCGGCGTACCCGCATAGGAGAAGGTTACATCACAGAAGGAAACGCCGCCCTCCCCGGAGGGGGACTTGGCCTGGGGCGCCTGCTTCTGCGCGGGCTCTTCCATGAGGATTTCCTGAACGCGTCCGGCGGAAGCCACGGCGCGCACGGCCGTATTCAGGATATTGGAAACCATGCCCAGGGAGAAAAGCACCTGGGTCATGTAGTTGACCGAAGCCATCAGCCGTCCGATCTGTCCGTTATCCTGGCTGCCGGACAGCCAGAGCAGAACAACGATGCCCGCATTTACCGTCAGGTTAATCAGCGGCGAAAATACGGCGGCCACCCGCATGGCGGATACACCGGCGCCGGCAAAATCCTCTGCGGCACTCCGGAATTTTTCCCCTTCCTGCTCCTGGGCACAGAAGGCCTTGACCACCCGCACGGAGGATAAAAATTCGCGGCTGACCTCATTGAGCCGGTCCAGCTTACGCTGCAGCCGCCCAAACCTGGGATAGCCAAACCCCATATTGGCCGCTATCAGCAGAAAGGAGATACATAAAATTAAGATCATCATGGGAATCTGTTTCGGTGTCTGGAGAATGATCAGAGCGATTGCGCCGATGCAGGTAATGGGAGCCTTCATCATAATGCGCATGCTGCCGTTGATGAAATTCTGAATCTGTGTCACATCATTGGTGATACGCGTAATGATGGAAGATGGCTGCAGCCGGTCAATATTTTCAAAAGAAAGGGTCTGGACTTTCCTGTAAATATCGCTGCGCATTTCCATGCTGATTTGCTGGGAGGTGCGGCTGGCATAAATGTTGCGCATCACGGCGCCAAGGGCGCCCAGGGCGGCGATTCCCAGCATCATTGCGCCGTACATCAGTATTTTGGAGATGCTTTGTCCTTTAACCCCGTTGTCCACGATGTAGGACATGAAGGTGGGCTGCATCAGATCCGCCAGCGTTTCCAGGCTCAGGAAAAAAAGAGCCGTGGCAAACATACCGATATGCCGCCGGATATAAGTCAGGATCAGATTCATAAAGCTGCCTTTCCGATGCGGCATCTATAGGAGTGTCGTGCGCATCTTATCATAGTTTTTATTTTATATACGGAGAACCGTTCGTGTCAAGAAAGAAACGCACACAAAAAACTGCCGTGTACATAAAAAACTGCCGCTGCGGATCCAGATGAAAGTATTCCGGGCGGATAAAAATATTCCGGGCAGATAAAAATATTCCGGGCACGCAATATTATTCCGGGCACACAATATTATTCCGGACAGGAAGGGATTGCGCAGTCCTGGAAAAAGGAATAGAATCATTTTATAAATAAAAGCCCTGAAATCAGCAGAAAATTATGGTAACTGTGAAGGAGACTGAACGGTTATAAAATAGGTAGGATAGGGCGCTGGGGTCAGGAGAGGCAGCATATGGACAAAACGAAGGGTAAGGATCTGCACAAAGCAGTGAGAAACCGGGGAATGGTGCTGATAGCAATAGGAACGGCCGTGATGGGATTGGCGGTCTTTTTTTTGCTGCATATATATCAGAACAAGAATGAAGAAATATTCCGCACATTAATAGAGGAAAACCTGACCTCCACCCATCAGGGACAGGCGTCGGACATCAGGGGAATCATCCGGGAAACGGGAGGGCTGCTGGAGAAGCTGGCCGACGTGTACGCAGATACGGCGGAGGGCGGAGGAAGCGGTGCCTATCTGGAGGCCATACGGGAATTGGAATATTTGTATGAGGTTGATTATTACCCGGCGGAGGGGCTGCAGGAGGCGCTGAAGGCGGCCGGACTAACGGAGGGCGGCCGGGAAATCAGGAATCGCCTGGAAAAAGGGGAGACGGTGGTAAGCGATATTTTCCTGCATGGCGGAAAGGAGCCTGTCTATGTATTTTCCATTCTGGCACCGGCGGAAAGGGACGGCAGCTTCACAGGGGTGTTCTGCGCCTATCTGAACGCGGATTTGCTTTTGTGGACCTCGGAAAAACAGAAGTACGATCATGCGGACAATATGCTTTTAAGGCGCGGCGGTGAGCTGATACTGGACGGGAGTGACTATGTGGAGGGACTTTACAACCTGTATGACGATTTGGAGGAAATGAAAATTCCGGTGGCAAAGGTAGAGTTGGTGCGCGATGCCATGCAGTCGGACGAGACGCGGCTGGTGGTGCTCAAAAGCCCGCGGCAGGGAGAATTTTATATGCTGACATCTCCTTTGGGCTATAATGACTGGATGCTCCTGTCCATCACGCATTCCAATGAGGTGAGGGGCTATGCGGCGCCCATTATGAAGAATACGGTATTGCTGGTGGCGGTGCTTCTTATTTTTCTGGCGCTGCTTCTTGGCGGCGGCTGGTGCGTGTATGCCAGGCAGCGGGAAAAAATCCTGCACAGCCAGGCCAGGTATGAGCTTCTGGCGGAATTTTCCGACACCGTGCTCTTTATTTATGACTGCGCCGCCAAAAACCTTGTGTTTACGCCGAATATCACAAGCCGCTACCAAATCCCCAAGTCCGATGTCATCCGCCCCTTTGACGGGAATGCGCTTCTTACGCTGCTGCATCCGCAGGATGCGGAAATTCTGCGGGATATGCTGAAAAATACGGATCAGTTTGGGAAAAATCAGGCAAAAAGCGTAACGCTGCGATTCCTCAACAGGGAAGGGGAGTACCGGTGGATGCGCTGCCAGGGGCAGCTGCTGCAGGATAAGCACGGCAAGCCGCTTTCCGTGGTGGGGAAGCTTTCGGATGTGCATGAAATGAAAGCCAAGGAGCAGGAGCTGATTGAAAGCTCCTCTGCGGATGCCCTGACCGGCGCATTGAACCGGAGGGCGGCGCAGGAACGGATTGAAGAGCTGCTGACGCATGTGCGCTGCGGTTTCCTTTTCATGCTGGATGTGGATGATTTCAAGAAAATCAATGACAGCAGGGGACATACCGCAGGGGATGCGCTTCTGGTCAGCCTTGTGGAGGGGATCAGAAAGGAATTCCGGCAGGAAGATATTACGGGGCGTATCGGCGGCGATGAATTCGTGATCTTCATGCCCGACACCGGGGACGCCGCGGTGGCCTGCCAGAAGGCGGAATCGCTCCTGGCCAGGCTTCCCGCATTAGGAGAAGGAATGTCGGTCAGCATCGGCATCGCCGCGTTTCCAGCGGACGGCGATACCTACCAGGCGCTTTACGAAAAAGCGGACGCCGCCATGTATCAGGCAAAAAGGCTGGGGAAGCACAGATATTCTTTATTCACGGAAGACTCTGCCGGCAGCTGAAATAGGCTGCCCGGCCTCAGGGCTGTTTTTCACGAAGCGGCAGCAGCAGATCCAGCTGGAAATCTTCCGGCTCCGTGTTTTCCAGCTCCACATGGTTCACATAGTTCAGATGCTCCTCCAGCATGCCGCACATATGCTCCTGATCCTTCATATCCCCGGCAAATTCATATTTTTCGCTCTGATTTGCCCAGATAAAGAGCTGTTCCCATTCATTAAAATTGCCGAAGGCAATCATATGGGCGGCATACAGGCCGCCGGCAAAATGTTTTTTGATGAGCGGGGCGGGAACCTCCATATCCTCGGGAATGGTTACCCACGCTTCATAGCCATGATAGCCTGTTTCGTCAACCGGGTTAGGATGGTTGAAGCCATAGCGGCGCAGATCGGGCTTGATTTTATGAAGCTTATTTTCCCTTACAAAGCCGTCAAGCAGGGTATTTACGTGGTTTTCAGGCTCGTCCCCCACATAGTGGGCTGCGGCAATGGCGGCGGGGGGCAGGTAGATGACCCGTATATCTGTGGGCTGCGACAGGCTGATGTTGGCCTGATTCAATTTTTCCATAGTCTGATCCTCCTTAAAATTAATGCTGACAAGGGCAAGGGATTCGATGGATTCCAGCAGAATATCGTCCTTTTCCAGGAGGCTCTGCAGCGGAAGCCCTGTGGCGTTGGCAAGCTCGTTGGCAAAACGGCTGAGAATTTCACGGATGGTGGAAAGCGCGGTGATTTCCTCGTCCAGTTCGTTGATGTTTTTCTGAAAAATCTCCACGGCTGTGGCGGCATTGGGATTTTGCAGGATAATCTTAATCTGCCGGACAGGAATGCGCAGCTTGCGCAGCAGCAGAATCCGGCGGAGGCGGCAGACGGTGTTTTCATCATAGATGCGGTAGGCGTAGCCCTCCTTCCGGCGGCTTTCGATTAATCCGGCTTTTTCATAATAACGCAGCATTCTTGTGGAAATCCCCAGGATTTTTGATACCTGGCTGATAGTCATGGGTTCCATATTTATTACCTCCCTGTAAATGCAGTATAAACTACGACACGGTGTTAAAGTCAAGGCTTTGTTACAGCATACGCCTGCCCTGTGCAGGCTGCTACACCTGGCCGGGGCTGTGGCTGTTATGCCTGGCCGGGGCTGTGGCTGCCATACCTGGCCAGGCGCGGCATTGACAGAAAAATGCGCCGACCTTACAATGGGAAGAAAGATAATTACGGAAGAGAAGGGAAGAAAAACGGTGCGTATATTGATAGCGGACGATGAAGAGGAAATGACGCAGGCGCTGTCTGCGATCCTGAAGCATGAGCATTATTCGGTGGATACGGTCCATGACGGACAGGCGGCGCTGGATTACGGCATGGCGGAGAGCTGTGACTGTCTTGTGTTGGATATCATGATGCCGGGGCTTGACGGCCTTCAGGTCCTGAAGAAGCTGCGGGAGAACGGCATTTCCACCCCGGTGCTGCTTCTGACGGCAAAGGGGGAGGTGGAGGACCGCGTCGCAGGACTGGACTGCGGCGCGGATGATTATCTTCCCAAGCCCTTTGATGTGCGAGAGTTCCTGGCGAGGGTGCGTTCGCTCACCCGCAGAGGCGGCACCTTTACGCCGCAGATTCTTACGGTTGGGAATATAAGCCTCAACCGTTCCACCTTTGAGCTGAGCAGCGGCGGGACAGCCGTGCGGCTGGGAAACAAGGAATTTCAGATGATGGAGCTTCTGATGCGCCGTCAGGGGCAGTTCATTTCCACAGAACAGTTTATGGAGCGGATCTGGGGCTACGAATGCGACAGTGAAATCAATGTGGTATGGGCATATATCTCCTATCTGCGCAGGAGGCTTGCCTCCCTGGGAGCCGATGTGAAAATAACGGCCAGCCGCGGGCGGGGGTACATGCTGGAGGCGGAGGGCGGACAATGAACCGGCCGGGCAGAGGAAGCCAAAGGGGCGGAGGAAGACATAAAAGGGCTGCGGATTTTAACGGCGTATTAACGGAGGATTTTAAATGATACAGACGCTTCGCAGAAGGTTTATTCTGACGGCAATGCTTTCCCTGATGGGGACGCTTTTTTTGATTGGGATTGCCATTAATCTGGGAAACCTGTTCCGGATTATCCGGCTGGCGGATACTGCCATTGAGCTGCTTTACCGCAATGGCGGCGCCTTCCCTCTGCCGGATGCCGTTGTCCCCAATGTGGCCGGGGGGTTCCAGATTACGGAGGAGACGCCCTTTGAGACTCGTTACTGCATCGTCTACCTCACAAAAAAGAGAGAGGTGATAGAGGTTGATATCGAGCACATTGCGGCCCTGGATAGGGATCGTGTGGAGGAGCTGGTGGGAGATATCGTAAAAGAAGGGAAGAAAAGCGGTTTTGTGGGCTATTACCGCTACCGGGTCTATGAAGAGGCGGACAAAAATACGATTGTGGTGCTGAACTGTTTTTTACAGCTCCAGTCGGCCCATAACGTGCTGCAGGTAACCCTGCTGGTGTTCCTGTGCTGTGTGGCCATTGTTTTTTTCCTTCTGCTGCTTCTCTCAGGCAGGGTGATGCGTCCCTTTGCGGAAAACATGGAGCGCCAGAAGCGTTTCATCACGGATGTTTCCCATGAGCTGAAAACGCCCCTGGGCATCATTTCCGCCAACATGGGAGTGCTGGAAATCGTAAACGGAAAGGATGAATGGATCGAAAGCACCCAGAACCAGGTCAGGCGGCTGGACAGCCTGATCAGGGATTTGATTGAGCTGGCAAAGTCCGAGGAAATGGGGAAGGCCGGGGAGCTGCGGGTTTTTAACGTAAGTGAAGCTGCCCGGAATGCGGCGGATACCTTCCGTACGTCGGCGCAGGCGCAGGGTAAACAGCTGGAAACCGCAATAGAGCCGGAGCTTTATATGAAGGGGCAGCAGGAGGCCATCCTGCGTCTGCTGACGGTGCTTCTGGACAATGCGGTAAAATACTGCGATGACGGAGGAACGGTGAGGCTGACGCTGAAAAAGAAGGGACGCCAGCTTATGCTTCGGGTTTCCAATCCCTGTGCGGATCTGGATGCTTCCCAGCTGCCGCGCCTGTTTGACCGTTTTTACAGGGCCGACAGTTCACGCTCCCGTAAGAGCGGGGGCTACGGCATCGGCCTGTCCATTGCCAGGGCGGTGACGGACGGGCATAAGGGAAAAATCAGCGCGGAATATGAGGACGGGACCGTCTGCTTTACAGTGACGCTCCCCAGGCAGTAGTTCACAAAACTTTCACATAAGATCCTGCGGACCAGGGCGGTCTGCGGGATCTTTTTTTAAGTTCATTTATACTTCGCGGGCTATAATCGGAAGCAAAGAAAAGGCGGCTTACCGCCGTTTCATAAACCGAAAGGAAAAGGAGAGAGAATTATGAAAGCTATCACAGCAACGCAGAACAAAACAGCAGCGCAGATAATAACGGCCCTTTTTATCATGGCTGTCCTGTTTTTTACCGCCGGAGGGAAAGCATCCGCCGCTGGAGGGCTGCAGATGAGCACGGGCTATCCGGGCATGACGGTAAATGCAGGGGATGATCTGAGCTTTTCCCTGGATTTTTCCAATACCACGGGAGCGGGGATGGCGGTATCACTGGAAACGGTTTCCCTTCCTGAGGGCTGGGAAGGTTATTTTACAGGCAATGGAAGCGAAGTGAGCCAGGTCTATGTAAAGAGCGGCGACAATGCGGGGGCGGCCGCCTATTCCCTGTCCATCCCGGACGATGCGGCCAGCGGAGATTACGAGGTGGTGCTGCGGGCCTTTGCGGGCGCGGAAGCAGAGGATACGCTTACATTAAAGCTGAAGGTTGCGGCGGAGGAAATCGGAAGCAGCAGCTTCGAATCCCAGTATCCGGAGCAAGAGGGCGCATCCGGAGCCAGCTTCAGCTTTGAAGCTTCCCTGGTGAACAACAGCGCGTCCCAGCAGAACTACAGCTTTTCCTCCAATGCGCCTGCCGGCTGGACGGTGAGCTTCACCCCTTCCGGAGAGAGCAGCCCGGTGAACAGCATTACGGTGGAGCCGCGCCAGAGCCAGACGATCACAATCGGCGTGACGCCCTCCGTGGATGCGCAGGCCGGGGATTATACCATTTCCTGCTCTGCAGTTTCTGCGGGAGAAACGTTGAAAACAGATCTTAAGGCGACGATTACGGGAAATTACTCCCTGGATGTTTCCACGCCCAGCGGCAGGCTGAGCACCGAGGCGTATCCCAACAAGCAAAAGGAAATTACGCTGAAGCTGACCAATAACGGCAATACGGATTTGAAAAATGTCAACCTTACAGCAACCACGCCGGACGGATGGAGCATGAGCTTCAGCCAGCCTGCGGTAGAGGTCATCGAAGCGGGCGCTTCCGTTGAAGTTACGGCCAGACTGACACCCGGAAAGGATGCGCTGTCCGGTGACTATGTGGTGACAGTAAAGGCGGCCGGCTCCGAAACCTCAGATACAGCGGAATTCCGTATTTCCGTCAAGACGGAAACGGTATGGGGGATCGTGGGAGTTCTCCTGATTGTCTGTGTATTCGCGGGCCTGGGCTGGGTATTCCATAAGTATGGGAGACGATGATTATGGAAGATACAATCATTAAAATAGAAGGGCTGACCAAGCGCTACGGCAGTATTACCGCGGTGGACAGTCTGTTTCTGGATATCCGGCGGGGCGAGGTATTCGGCCTGCTGGGGCCCAACGGCGCGGGGAAAACAACCACAACCCTGATGCTTCTGGGGCTGACGGAGCCTACGGCCGGAACTGCCTTCATCGGAGGCTTCGACTGTACCCGGAACTCCCTGCAGGTAAAAAAAATTACCGGTTATCTGCCGGACAATGTAGGCTTTTATCCGGATATGACGGGCCGCCAGAATCTTCGTTTCACCGGCCGCCTGAACGGCCTGGACGGGGAAGCGCTGGAAAAGCGGATTGAGGAGATGCTAAAAAAAGTGGGCATGTGGGAAGCCGCAGACCGGAAGGCGGGCACCTATTCCAGAGGAATGAAGCAGCGGCTGGGGATTGCGGATGTGCTGATGAAGGATCCACAGGTAATCATTATGGACGAACCCACATTGGGAATTGACCCGGAGGGTATGCGGGAGCTTCTGGGGCTGATTCACAGGCTGGCAAAAGAGGATAAGAGAACCATCCTGATTTCCTCCCATCAGCTGCACCAGATTCAGCAGATCTGTGACCGGGTGGGCATTTTTGTCAAAGGGAAACTGATTGCCTGCGGCTCCATAAACGATCTGGCGGTACAGCTGCGCAGCGCAGGCAATTATGTGCTGGAGCTTGAGGCATGGCCCAACGACAGGGCACTGGAACGCCTGCTGGCCGGTATGGAGGGCGTTAAACGGATTACCCGGGAAAACGGAATGCTTCTTGTGCATTCGGACAGGGACTGCCACACTGCAGTGATCACGGCGCTGCTTACCAATGGCTATGATATGCGCAGGCTGCGCCAGCGCGGCGGTGATCTGGATGAAATCTACAGTAAATACTTTGAAATGGCAGGTGAACAGTATGAAGGCTATACAGATAAAAGAAAGACTTTCAGGGACGGCATCAGGAGCGCTGTCAAAGCTAAAATCGGAAAGAGATAACAGCTCCATGCACGGCCTGCTGGTGCTGTTTCGCAAGGAACTGACGGATCATCTGAAAAGCGCCCGGTTTCTTTTGATGCTGGCTCTTCTGACGCTGACGAGCATGGCAAGCCTTTACGGCGCGCTGGGCAGTGTCCGTGATGCCGCGACGGAGAGCAGCGAATTTATTTTTTTAACGCTGTTTACCACAGGAGGAAAATCCATTCCCTCCATCTCCACCTTCCTGGCCTTTTTGGGGCCGCTGGCAGGTATCGTCTTGGGTTTTGACTGTGTGAACAGGGAACGTTCGCTGGGAACGCTGAACCGCCTGACGTCACAGCCCATTTACAGGGATGCAATCATTAATGGGAAATTTATGGCAGGCTTTGCGGCCGTTTTTATGATGGTGTTTTCCCTGGGGATACTGGTGAGCGCCATCGGACTGCTTGCCATCGGGCTTCCTCCGTCGGTTGAGGAAGTGCTTCGTATTACGGCGTTTTTGCTTTTTACGGTATTTTATATTTCCTTCTGGCTGGGGCTGTCCATTCTGTTTTCCGTTTTGTGGAGACATGCGGCGACAGCGGCCCTGGCGGGAATCTCCATCTGGATTTTCCTGTCCTTTTTCATGAGTATGGTGGCGGGAGCGGTTGCCGATCTGGTCTATCCTACGGAGGGCATAGAAGGCATGTTCCATATGATGGATAATTATAACCTTCAGCTGGGACTGAACAGGATTTCCCCTTATTATCTGTTCGGGGAGGCGGCGGCCACCATTTTAAATCCCAACATCAGGAGCATAGGCGTAATCACCAATTCCCAGCTTTCAGGCGCCATTGCGGGATATCTGCCCTTTGGGCAGAGCCTGCTTCTCGTCTGGCCCCATCTGGTGTGTATGGTGGCGCTGACGGCGGTATGTTTTGCACTGTCTTATATTGGGTTTATGAGGCAGGAGATCAGGGCATAGGACAGATGTATATAAAAATAAAGAGAGGCCTCCGCAGTCACGGGAGCCTCTTTTTTAACGCCCGGCTGAACATGGGGGATTATCCGGCCGCAGGGGGAGCCGCCATATTCATATTTCACGGGAAGAAGAGTTAAGCTGGGAATCATGGAATAATCCTGCGTCAGAACCCTTTCCATGCATTTTCCGCCAGCTGCTTAATGAGATGGCAGACAGGGGAAACGAACAGCCTGCCGTCCTCATTTCATTTCCGAATTTGCGGATACTGTCAAAGGAATCAGCCATTCTGGCCAAATAAACACAGTTTTTTGCACTTAAAGGCGGAAAATAATTGTGACCCTTGTGATTTGAAAGGGTCTATGTTATATTTACTGAGAGATAAACTTTGATAAAGTACAGTATTAACAGGGACCGGAGCCTGGATCAGACTGCAACGCTGTACCGGAGCAGACAGAAGGAACGGATTTTAATTGAGGGTATCCTACAAAGGAGTATAGCACCATGAACGTTTCCAAGAGAAAAAATTCCAAATTAATGCTGGCTGGGATTACGGGGATCTGCGCTTTGGCAGTCCTGCTTACCATAGCCGGCATTTTGTCTGTACGGCGGATGCAGAATACCGCAACCATGATTTATGAGCATCCCTACACAGTGTCCAATGAAGCACGGGCCATGCGGTCAAGGCTTTTGGACATGAAGGGTTTCATAGCCACCCTGCTGGCAGACACCAGGGAGGATCCCGAACAGCTCGCCAGCAAACTGGAAGAGCGCTATGAAATGCAGGAAGAATCCATAGGCATTATCACGCAGAAGTACCTGGGACCGGAGGAGGATACGGCTGCCTTAAAGGAGGCCATGCAGGCTCTGGAAGATGCGCAGGAGGAAGCCGCGGCCGATGTTTCCGGAATGACTGAAGAGGAAATCCTCCAATATGTGGATGAGAAGCTGCATCCTAAATATGATGCTGTAAATGACTGCCTGATTACTATTATTGCGTTTGCGGATAAAAAGGTGCAGGGACTGGAAAAGGTATCGGCGGATACCGCCAGTATGACTGTGGCATCCCTGGCACTGCTGACCATTGTGCTGCCTGCTTTTTTCCTGGGCCTGATGCTGCGGGAAAGAAGGGGGATACAGGAGATCAGGTACCGGGAGCGTCTGTTTGACATACTTTCCACCAATGTGGACGATATCTTTTTTATTTATAATAAGGAAAAGGATAACCTGGAATATATCAGCTCCAACCTCTGTCGGATCACCGGCATTGAAAAAGAAGCCTTTGATCTGGCCCCTGATTATATGGAGCAGCTGATCCTGGAAGAAGATAAGCCTGCCTACAAAGAATTCCAGCGCCAGGCAGGTTCCGGGACTTCCAGGGTAGTGGATCTGCGAATCAGCTTTGTCCCCGGGGAAATCAAATGGATGCGGCTGCAGCTGTATCCGGAAAGCGTAAAGGGCAAGGTAGTGCGCTATGTTATTTCCCTGTCGGATCAGACGGAAAGCATGAAAATCCAGCAGGCGCTGAAGGATGCCCTGCTCAATGCGCAGAATGCCAATGCGGCCAAGCAGAATTTCCTTTCCCGCATGAGCCACGAAATCCGTACACCCATGAATGCGATCATCGGCATGACCACCATTGCAGGCGCCTATATTGAAGACCGCGGCCGCGTGGAGGACTGTCTGGAAAAAATCGGTTATTCCTCCAAGCATCTGATGTCACTGATTAACGATGTGCTGGATATGTCCAAAATAGATGAAGGAAAAATGACCATTGCCCATGAGGTATTTAACCTGGAAAATGTAGCGGAGTCCATCACCTCCATCATCTATCCCCAGGCGGCGGCCAAAGGGCTGAAATTCACCATGCCCCTGGTGGATCTTACCGAAACAGTCCTGAAGGGAGATTCCCTGCGGCTGAACCAAATCCTGCTGAACCTGCTGTCCAATGCGCTTAAGTTCACGCCGGAGGGCGGAAAAATCAGCCTGGAAATCAGACAGCTTCGGAAAAAAGACGGAAAGGTGCGGCTGCGCTTTACGGTGAGTGACGACGGCGTGGGTATGAGCAGTGAGTTTATGGACCGGCTGTTCCTTCCTTTTGAGCAGGAAAGCGCTGTGACCGGGCAGAAATACGGCGGAACCGGCCTGGGAATGTCCATTACCAAAAACCTGGTGACCCTGATGGGCGGAACCATCACCGTGCACAGCCAACAGGGAGAAGGCAGCTCCTTCATGGTGGAACTGGATTTTGATATTGCTGAGAGCGAAGAAAAAAAGACGGCAATCGGCGAACAGGAGCTGGCTGCGCTGAAGGTGCTCATAGCGGATGATGACAAAGACAGCTGCATCCATACCTCGCTTCTTCTGAAGAA
Organism: Clostridium sp. KLE 1755; assembly: GCF_000466465.2. NCBI lineage: Bacteria > Bacillati > Bacillota > Clostridia > Eubacteriales > Clostridiaceae > Clostridium > Clostridium sp. KLE 1755. Next base: position 154,704 of record NZ_KE992671.1, on the reverse strand, counting down.
TCTGGGGATCGTGTCAGACTGGGTGCTTAACGGAACGGATTGTGTGGAAAAGGTGCGTATTTCCCACAGGACCGGGGAGGACTATGACGTCTGCCTGATTGACTGGAAGATGCCGGATATCGACGGTGTGGAGACAACACGCCGGATTAGGGAGTTTGTAGGCCCGGATACGCTGATTATCATCATCACTGCCTATGACTGGTCCTCCATTGAGAAGGATGCCAGGGCGGCAGGGGCGAACGCCTTTTTATCCAAGCCAATCTTTGAGTCCATGCTTTATAATGTGCTGCTTTCAGCCACCGGGATTGACAAAACGGTGAGATTCCAGCTTTCCCAGATGGAAATAAAGCATCCGGAGCTGGAAGGACGCTGCATCCTGCTGGCGGAGGACAATCTGCTCAATCAGGAAATCGCTGTGGAATTGTTGAGAATGAGCGGAATTGAAGTGGAATGCGCCTGTAACGGCAAGGAAGCGGTGGACAAGTTCCTGATGGAACCGTTAAAATATGACGCCATCCTTATGGATGTGCAGATGCCGCTGATGAATGGCTATCAGGCCACGGAGCTGATCCGCCGGGCAGAATGTCCCAGGAGCGCTACGATCCCTATCATTGCAATGACGGCGGATGCGTTCCATGAGGATATGGTCAAGGCTGCCGCATCGGGAATGAATGCCCATATGGCCAAGCCGATAGACCCGGAGCAGCTTTACCATCTGCTTAAGGAAAAGATTTTGAAAGAGTAGGAACGGCCGTATATTTGATAAAAATAAGCCCCCCGGAGAGTTTCCGGAGGGCCTTTTTATGATTAGGGCAATGCCGTTCCCTATTCCTGGGGGCCGGCAGTATGGTGCATGGAAAGGGGTTTTACATTAAAGTTGGAACGATACTCCGTCTCCTGCCAGAAGATATCCTCCGCTACCAGACATTCCGGGTTTAATGTAACACCGTCAAGCATCAGCTCCTTGAACTTTTTGTAGCCGGCGCGGTCAATGAGGTGGCCGCCGTGGAGATATTCGGGCTTGTAGTTCATTACCCAGGCGGAGAACTTCTGCCAGTTTCCAAGAACGCTTAATACCACATCCTCAGTGGCCCAGTTGAGGAACATTTTTCCTGTACGGGGTGTCTGACGGCCGGTGCGTCCTCCCAGGATCACGCGGTAGAACTTGGTTTCCTGACGTGTCCAGGCGCTTGCAGGACAGGCTCGTACGCATTCTCCGCAGCCCACGCAGCAGCAGGTGTCCTTTTCTATTTTCCCGGTATCCTCGTTGAGCTTGAGAACCCGGGTGGCTCCCTTTTCACAGGCCCGGACGCAGGCGCCGCAGCCGATGCAGCGTTCCGGGTGATAGGTCATGCGGGCGGTGCCGATGATGCCGAAATCGCATATATGCGCCTTATTGCAGTCATTGGGACAGCCTGCGATATTGATTTTGATATGATAATGGCTGGGGAAAATGAGCGGTTCAATTTTCCTGGCCAGCTCAAAGGTGTTGCAGTTGCCGCATATACAGTGGTAATTGCCCACGCAGGCGGTGATGTTACGGGCGCCGATGGTGGGATAGCCTCCCTCCGGATCCCACTCCTGGGGCTGTCCGGCAACCGTGTCCATATCCACGTCACACAGAGAGGTATCCACCTCTTTTATGTAATCCTCCAGATAGGCGTTGACCGCAGGAATATTCTCGTACCGGATTCCCGTAATATCAAAGGTCTGGCGGGTGCCGAAATGGAAATTGCCGTCACCCCAGGTGTTGGCGATGTGTTCCACCGTGCTGAGGTACTTCGCATTGATCATCCCGCCGGGCACACGCATCTGCAGCATGAATTCCCCCGGAACCTTTGACTGGCGGAAACAGTTCAGCCGTACCTTTTTAATGTCTATATCTTGATTCATCGTTTTCCACTCCTTCCTCAGTCCACCAGATTGCGGGCAACCGTATAAGGGAACACCGGGCCGTCCAGGCACACATAAACCTCATCGATCCGGCAATGGCCGCATTTGCCTACCGCACAGGACATTTTACGCTCAAAACTCATCCAGATGTTTTCCGGCGCCACGTCGTTTTTCAAAAGCTCAAGCCCCGTAAATTTCATCATCGGAGGCGGCCCGACCACAATCACGGCGTAATTTCCGTCAAAGGAAGCAAAAGGTATTTCCTTTACGAATTCGGTTACAAGACCGGTGCGCCAGCCTTCCTTTTCGCCGGTATCCAGCGTATAAATTGTATGGAACGTTTTCCTCCACTCTTCCAGGTCATTGTGAAAAACAATGCCGGATTCATCCTTAAAGCCGCTGATCAGATGGATGTCCGGAACGAAGCCGGGCGTCTGCGCGCACATGCGCAGCAGGGAACGGACAGGGGCGATGCCGGTGCCGCCGGTAATGACAACGAGATGCTTCCCGGCAAATTCCTCCACAGGCCAGCCTTTTCCGTAAGGGCCGCGCAGGAAGAGCGTGTCTCCTGCTGTTTTATGAAAAATGGAATCGGTCACCTTGCCTACCGAACGTATTGTGAATTCCAGCCAGTCATCCCCCTGGGCGGAAACGGATATGGGAGCCTCGCCGATTTTAGGGATGGAAAGCTGCATAAACTGTCCGTGCGAGGGTTTGGCATCCGACTGTACCCGGAAGGTCCACTCATGCTCGCTTTCCCTTGTTACGCCCAGAATTGTGCAGGGCTTGGGCTGAACGGGATTTATCATCATAATGTCACACTCCTTTCCGGGCCATGTCGGCCTTGATTTCTTCCACGGCGGCATTCATCTTATTTACCGTTGCGGAGATGGAAATAAACTCCGGACAGCGGTTCGTGCAGCGGCCGCAGCCAACACACATATGGCTTTCTTTAAAACGGGCCTTATAATCATAAAATTTATGTAAAACCTTGAAACGCATCCGGTCGCCCGGGGTAGAACGCAGCTCCCGCTGTCCCGCCATCTGATCAAAGCCCTCTATCTGGCAGGAAGCGCTGACGCGGCGGCGTTCGCCGACCTCCGGATTATCTCCGTAAATTACGTCCCGCGTGGTAAAACAGGTGCAGGTGGAGCAGGCTACCGTGCAGCTGCCGCAGGAGATGCAGCGGGAATCGAATTCCTTCCACATAGGATGCTTTTTCAACGCCTTGCGCACCTCAATGTCGCTTAAATCAGGCGGCGTCACCTTTAATTCATTTTCCTCCACAAAGGCAGGCGTATAGTCTTCCTGGGGCATTCCGTCAAAATAAGGGGCAAAGCTTTCATCCTCCACACCCACGACAACGCCCTCCGGTGAGAAGCGCAGGGCAATGGCGTAATCATCCGTCCGGTTCGTGCCCATGGAAACACAGAAGCAGGTATCGTCACCGCCGCCGCATTCCATCAGGGCGAAGGTCACCAGCTCCCTCATCCGGGTATAGTAAAAATCATCATAGCCGCCGTTGCCCGCATATATCCTGGCCTGGATCTTCTGCGCATTGATATCGCAGGGCCTTGCCAGAAGAAGAATCGGTTTTGCGGCCACCTTGCTTGCCCGGTATTCATCCTCTGTAAAATAGAAGATAGTCTGTTGAATCGGAGTAAGAACCTCCTTGGCGGGGTAGTCTGATTTCACATCCCATACGATGTCGGAAAAACGTTCCACCTCGGCGTATCGAACAATATCGGTATCCGAATAACGTCCCTGCTTGGGAAAACGTCTGGGTGCGAAGACGCGGTAATCCTTCCGGAGCTTCTCCAGAACCGCGTCAGCCTGTGTGATATTGAGCGAGTAACCCATGCTGCTGACCTCCTTAATTCCCGCAGACAACGATCCGGATAGATGTGATAACATCTGGCCGGAACCTGCTGTGAGGGTCCATTGCCTCGCAGCTTGCTGCGTATCATGTTTGATGGACTTTTTTGTAGCGGTACTGATTTAATTTTAACACCCTTCTCTTATGATAGATAATGATTAATAATTATCGAATCATAAATTAAACTTATGAGTTGAACACGCCGGACATGCAGAAACTTTTTCCGTAACTGTCCGGACATCTGAATTGTTACACTTTTTCCCTTTTATACGTGCATAAGTGACAATTTTTCTTTCTTTTGTGATATAATCTTTAAATGTATATAAAAAGAAAGCTTGCGTTGAATTGCTGCGGCTAAGAACGGAAAAATACGGGACAGAGGAGGAAAGGCAGTATGGCAGAGAACGTTTTTCTGGAGAACAAAAGAAAGCTCAGCCTGACTGAATACATGAATTATAATACCAACGACAGGGGAAATCTGGGGGATCAGCTCCCGGTGGCCGTATACAGGCTTATGGAATATTCCATACGCGAACAGCTGGCGGAACAGCTGGGGGAAGAGGAGCAGGTGCGTATTTTCCGAAAGGCCGGTTTTAAGGCCGGCGCCTATTTCGCGGAGAACATACTGGATATATCCCTGCCGCTCAACGCATTCATAGCGTCGCTGCAGTCCAAGATGGAAGAGATGAAAATCGGCGTCCTGCGGATAGAAAAATTCGATGAAGAAACAGGAAGGATCATGCTTACCGTATCGGAGGACGCGGACTGCTCCGGCCTTCCGCTGCTGGGGGAAACGGTATGTAATTATGATGAAGGCTTTATCGCCGGTATTTTATCCTCTTATACGGGAAAAGAGTATTCTGCCGTGGAGGTTGATTGCTGGGCGACAGGGGATCGTGTATGCCGGTTCCGTGTGGAACCGGAAGAGAAGAGGTAGGAGATGGAAAAGGATAATTGTGAGCTGCTGTTTGAATACCTGAGAAGTATTCTGTATGATCAGCAGATCCATGCGCTTGATGTCAAGGAGCTGGACGAGCCTTATCAAAAGCTTGGGAAGGGGCTTGCATTCCTGCAGCAGGCGGTGGAGGAAATGCTCGCGTATACGGAAGACCTTTCCCGGGGCAATCTGTCCGGGGCTTATCCGTCCCGGGACAATTTCCTGTGCGTTAATCTGAAAAATCTCCATGCCAACCTGAATCATCTGACCTGGCAGGCAAAGCAGGTGGCGAGCGGGGATTACTCTCAGCATGTTTCCTATTTGGGAGAATTTTCGGAGGCCTTCAATACCATGACGGCCCAGCTGAAGGAGCGGGAGACACAGCTGAAGGAGGAAGCCCAGAAGGTCCAGAAGCGGGCGCAGGTCATTGAGGAATATAATGATCTGCTTGTGGAGATGACGCGCAGAAGGAAAGAATGGATTGTGGTGGTGGATGCACAAAACAGGGATATTGTTTACTGCAACAAGAGAAAGGATGAAAAGCGGATCGATCCTGAGTTCTGTGAAAAATGCCGGCACAGGCTTTCCTTCAGAAATGATATTTTGAACTGGCAGGACAGCGAACAGTATAAGGTATGGGAGGCGGGAGATGAGGAGCAGGGATATTACCGCATCACAACCTTCCATATAGAATGGCGGGGACAGAATGCCTATGCCCATATCGTGGTGGATATTACCGATGAAAAGCAGGCGGCCAACCGCCTGAACAGCAAAGCGTATATGGACCCGGGCACCGGCATCCATAACAGGCTGTTTTTTGATGAATATATGGAAAGCGTGCTGGAGGAGGGCAGGGAAGTGACTCTCTGCTATCTGGATCTGGACGGCCTGAAATATGTAAATGACCATTACGGACATAACCAGGGGGATAATTATATCCGCAGCTTTGTTTCCCTTATGAAAAGTTCGGTCCGCTCCACGGATATTTTCGCCAGGATCGGCGGGGATGAATTCTGTGTGGTGATACCGGAGGTGGAGAAGGAAACGGCGGAGAAGAAGTTTGCGGAGCTTCTGGAGCTTTTTGTGGCGGAAAACAAAGAGGAGTATCCGGTGAGCTTCAGCTACGGCGTAGTGGAAATCAGGAGAATTGGAAAACGGATGACGCTGGAGGAGATTATCAAAACGGCGGATGCGCAGATGTATGAATGCAAAAGGCGGAACAAGGAGCGGTATCCCAGGGGCTGAGAAGCCGCCCTTCCGGCAGTGGATATATTTTTTATTCCCAGGTTCTTTTTAATACGTAAGAATAATAATAAAAGAAAGTAAAAACAGAAAAAACTTATGAAACGGAAAGCAGACACTTCATTTTACAGAAAATTTTTAACTATCTATGTGGCTCTTGTACTGCAGAATGTGGTAACTCTGAGCGTTAACCTGGCAGACAATATGATGCTTGGCTCCTACAGCGAAACGGCGCTGTCCGGCGTGGCGGCGGTGAACCAGATCCAGTTTATTTACCAGCAGCTGCTTATGGCCCTGGGAGACGGGCTTGTTATTTTCTGCAGCCAGTACTGGGGAAAGCGGCAGACGGAACCAATGAAAAAGATTTCGGCAACGGCCATGCATGCGGGCCTGCTGATCGCGATACTGCTGTTTGCGCTTGTCAGTATTTTCCCGCGCCAGGCGGTGGGGATTTTTACGACAGAGGAGAGCATCATCCGTGAGGGCGTAAGCTATCTTTCCATTATCCGCTTTACCTATCTCTTTTTTGCTGTCACCCAGATTCTGCTGGCCACGCTGCGCAGCGTGGAGGTGGTGAAAATCGCCTTCTACCTTTCGGTGATGACGTTTTTTGTCAACTGCGGAATCAATTACGTGCTGATATACGGCCATTTCGGTGCGCCGGAAATGGGGGCCGCGGGTGCGGCGATAGGGACGCTGGCGGCGCGTATGACGGAGCTTGTAGTACTGATTATCTACATTATCAAAAAGGAAAAGCAGCTGCATCTGAGCATTCGCAGCTATCTGCAGCATGACCGTGTCCTTTCCGGGGATTACTTCAGAGTGACGGCGCCCATGCTGGTGGTGCAGGGGCTGTGGGGCGTGAATACCGCGCTGCAGACCGTCATCCTGGGCCATATGACTGCGGCGGCCATTGCAGCAAACAGCGTTGCCTCCACTATTTTTATGATGGTCAAGTCCATGGCTGTGGGTGCGGCCTCCACCGCTTCCATCATCATCGGGAATACGATAGGTACGGGGGATATCGCTCTGGTAAAAAAATATTCCGGAAGGCTGCAGCGTATTTTTGTGGTTATCGGCCTGGTGTCAGGGCTTCTTCTGTTCCTTATCCGGGTGCCCATTCTGCAGCTGTATGATCTGTCCGCCTCCACCAAGGAGATGGCCAATACCTTCCTTATCATACTGAGCGTTGTGGTCATCGGCATGTCCTACCAGATGCCGACCAACAACGGCATTATCCGCGGAGGCGGGAACGCCATGTTTGTTGTGAAGATGGATCTGATCAGCATATGGGGAATCGTGATACCGCTGTCATTTGTCATGGCCTTTGTGGTGAAGGCTTCGCCGGCGGTAGTGGTCTGCTGCCTGAATGCGGATCAGATCTTCAAATGCATTCCGGCGTTTCTGGAATCCCATTATGGGAACTGGATTCGGAAGCTGACAAGGGAATAGCGGGGATCCGGCAGGGCCGTGAAAACATTATAAACATTATTAATAAGGAAAAGAGAGGGATTATTTCATGAAAGAAACAGAATATGCAAGGGCAATGAAGGATCAGGCCTGGGTGAAAAACAGCGATATCGCCGCGCAGGCCTGTGCGCCGGGTGTGGAGCGTAAGGTGCTTGCGTTCACGGACGGGCTGATGTGCGTGGAGAATCATTTTATGGAAGGGGCCAGGGGCGCTGTGCATCACCATCCCCATACCCAGATAACCTACGTGGTATCCGGGCAGTTTGAGTTTCAGATAGCAGGTGAGAAAAGAATTGTGAATCCGGGTGACAGCATGCTGAAAAAGGATGGTGTGGAGCATGGGTGCGTCTGTCTGAAGGAGGGAATTCTGCTGGATATTTTCACTCCGATGCGGGAGGAGTTTTTGTAATAAAGTGTCGTTGACAACGGCTGAGCGGTGTGATATGCTGGTTGGCAATATATAAGAACCGGTTAACTGTCAGGAAGGGAGAGTTGATATGGCATTTTATTACGAGGAACCATCCAGAACGTTCAGTGAATACCTTTTAGTTCCGGGGTATTCATCCACCAGGTGCATTCCGTCTGAGGTCAGTCTGAAGACCCCGCTGGTCAGATTCGCCAGGGGCGAGGAACCTGCGTTGTCCATCCAGATACCCATGGTGTCCGCGATCATGCAGTCTGTTTCGGATGACAGGCTGGCGGTGGCGCTGGCGCAGGAGGGCGGCCTGTCCTTTATTTATGGTTCACAGTCCATTGAGGATCAGTCGGAGATGATCCGGAGGGTGAAGCGCTACCGTGCCGGCTTTGTGGTGAGCGACTCCAACGTATCACCGGATATGACGCTTCAGGATGTGCTTCGGATCACTGAACAGACCGGCCATTCCACCATTGCCGTTACGGAAGACGGCAAAGCGGGTGGCAGGCTGCTGGGCATTGTGACGAATAAGGATTATCGTGTCAGCCGCATGGAGCCGGATATGAAGGTAAGCGAATTTATGACGAAGTTCGAAGACCTGATTTATGCGGACGAGGATACAACGCTCAAGGAAGCCAACGATATCATCTGGGATCATAAGATCAACTGTCTCCCTCTGGTGAATAAGAAGCAGGAACTGGTTTATCTGGTATTCCGCAAGGACTATGACAGGCATAAGAAGAACGAGCATGAATCCATCGATGCCTCCAAGCGTTATCTGGTGGGCGCGGGCATCAATACCAGGGACTATGCGGAAAGGGTTCCGGCGCTTCTGGAAGCCGGCGCGGATGTGCTCTGTATCGACAGCTCGGAAGGCTTTACGGAATGGCAGAAGATCACCCTGGATTATATTAAGAAGAATTACGGGGACAAGGTGAAGGTGGGTGCAGGCAATGTGGTGGACGCCGAAGGCTTCCGCTTCCTGGCTGATGCCGGAGCCGACTTTGTAAAAATCGGAATCGGCGGCGGGGCCATCTGCATTACCCGTGAACAGAAGGGTATCGGCAGAGGCCAGGCGACAGCCGTAATTGAAGTGGCGAAGGCGAGGGACGAGTATTATAAGGAAACCGGTATTTACGTTCCCATCTGCTCCGACGGCGGCATTGTACATGATTATCACGTTACGCTGGCGCTGGCCATGGGCGCGGATTTCGTTATGTTGGGCAGATATTTTGCGAGATTTGATGAAAGCCCCACCAAGAAGGTGAATATCAACGGCAGCTACATGAAGGAATACTGGGGGGAAGGAAGCGCCCGGGCCAGGAACTGGCAGCGCTATGATATGGGCGGAGACAAGAAGCTTTCCTTTGAAGAAGGCGTGGACTCCTTCGTGCCCTATGCCGGGAGCCTGAAGGATAATGTAAATCTTACGCTGAGCAAGGTGCGTTCCACCATGTGCAACTGCGGTGCATTGACCATCCCTGAGCTTCAGGCAAAGGCCAAAATCACCCTTGTTTCCTCCACAAGCATTGTGGAAGGCGGAGCCCATGATGTTATGCTGAGGGATAAACGTTAATATTGGGTAACTGTGGGTGTAACGAATAGTTACCATATTTGATAAAAAAGGAGAGGAGCCGCCGGCGCCTCTTCTTTTTTATCAGTTGCGGTGTTTTGGACAGGACCGGCGGAAGGGAAAGGTTTTTTAATCGTTGTCATTCTTTTATGCTATGATATAATTAACTGAGCATAAGTGATAGCATTTATTTTGTTGGGAAAAACATGGCATAATTATTAAAGCGGTCAGAAAAGCGGCAGGGCAGGGAGCTTTCGGCACAGGCGCAGCTGCCCAGGGGACTGATTAAAAGATTTCGGATCAACGGGGAAGGATGAAAGCAGGAGAGCAGATATGAGCGGACAGAAGATAAGGATAGTGAAAAAGAACGATGAATTTTCCATGGAATATCAGGTGGGCGATATTTTTGAAATAGACAGTACCTGGTATGGCGGAGTGAATGTGACCAGCAGGACGGGCATTCCCCTTTCCCTGGACAAGGAGGAGTATGAGCCATGGGATGAGGAAGCCGCCGGGGAACGTGAGGTTGACCGGTATTCCTATGAGCTGGGCGTAATGGATGTTTTCTGTGAGATGACGGCGGCGGGAGTGAAGAAGCTGGCCATGAGCCATCCCTGTGACACCAGGCAGGAACGCAACAGCTATCTGCCGGAAGTAAAGAAGCTTTGTAAAAAATACGGGGTAAAATATTACCCGGAAGACGAGGCCTTTATCACGGAGTTATTCCCTGCGCAGGCCAACCGGGGCAAATATAATTTCCTTTTTTACTATACTGACGATGTGCTGGAGGAATATCTGCGGCTGAAGGAGGAACAGCGGAGGCTGCAGGAAACCGGCGGGTATACAAAGCAGAAAAGCTATGAGACAGCCTGTGCGTTCGGGCGGCTGCTTTCCTATTCTCAGGAGGGGATAGAGCGGCTGATTCAAAAGGCGGCGGAAGCGGACAGGAAGGAATAGGAGAGGCGGGTGAAAAGACTTGCTGTATGAAAAAATAAGAACCCGCCTGGCCCGGGGCGCATGTATCCTCCTGACAGTGTTTCTGTGCTGTCCGCTTTCCCTGCAGGCTGCGGGAACGGAAAAAGAAAATGAGGATCCGGCACAGCCGGCGCAGGAATACCAGGCGTACAGGCAGCGGTTTGACGCGATTGACAAGCTGGGGGATATTCCGGCGCAGGGGTTTAGGATCATTGATACCCAGGCGTTTCCGGTAACGCTGGAGCCTTATGGGGAAGTGATTTTCATTCCGGCGCTAGATACGGAATATAACCGGTTTGCCCTGTTCCTGACGGACGGGGAGGACCGGGTGGTATACAAAACCGACAGACTGGAAACCAACAACCGGAACCGGGGCATGCTGGAGCAGCCCAATAAAGGCATGGCTGCGGTTTCCTTCCAGGATTTGAACGGGGACGGCTACACGGATATTGTGCTGATTACCTCCTGCATCAATGAAAACAGCTCCCGCCCGGAGAAAACCTATAAGGTAGGGGATGTTTTGTTCGGAAGCAGGGACGGCTTCTACCAGGACTGGCGGATTTCCGATAAAATCAACCGCTTCAGCATGAATAAAAGCATCCGGTTCATCACCTCCTTTGTGCGGGACGGCAATTCCACGGAATTCCTGTATACGGCCATGACGCAAAAGGAGCTGCTGGATCATGGCTTCCGGATTATAGAAGAACAGTGCTACTGGCGGAATTTTGAAAAAATGGGTAGGCTTCAGGTGGTGCCGGGAACCTATACCATGGCGGATTATAATGTATTTATGATTTATCTGGTGAATGAGCAGGGTTACATCGTCTGGAGCTTCCAGCCCATGGGGGAATATGATAATCTGTATGCGCTCAAGGGCCTTGTCTGCAAGGATGTGGACGGGGACGGCCTGAAGGACATCATCGTGCTGGGCCGCTACAGCTATGAAAGCGAACAGGCGGAGGCGGTGATTGGAACGGAGTTTGAGATCTATTACCAGAGAACGGGAGGTTTTTCCGCCGATACGGAGTATAAGAAGCTGTACCGGATTGGGGAAAACGTCACGACGGAGGAGCTGGTGCTAAGGGCGCGCGCCTATTGGGGCTGGTCCGTGTAAACAGGGGCCGGAAGGGGCCGGAGCCTGCCGGGAAACAATTGTTTGGGAAAGGAGCATCATTGTACCGATGATAAAAATACTGATAGTGGATGACGAAAAGCCCATCTGCGATTTGATAGATCTGAATCTTTCCGCCTCAGGCTACCAGTGCCGGACTGTCCAGGACGGCCTGGAGGCGCTTAAGCTGATAGAGGAGGAGAACTTTGACCTGATTTTGCTTGATATCATGCTGCCGGGTGCTGATGGCTACGACATCATGGAATACATCCGGCCCATGGGCATTCCGGTCATTTTCATCACCGCAAAGCATGAGGTGCGCGACCGGGTGAAGGGGCTGAAGCTGGGGGCGGACGATTATCTGGTGAAGCCCTTCGACGTGGTGGAGCTTGTGGCCAGGGTGGAAGCGGTGCTGCGCCGCTATAACAAAACGGAGAGGCTGCTCAGCGCGGGCGATGTGGTGGTGGATGTGGAAGCGCGCCGGGTGACCAGGGCGGGAGTGCCCGTGGAGCTGACGAACAAGGAATTCGGCCTGCTGGTGCTTTTTATGAAAAATAAAAATGTAGCGCTGTTCCGGGAGACCCTGTATGAAAAGGTCTGGGAGGGCGAGTACTACGGGGACAGCCGGACGCTGGACCTGCATGTACAGCGCCTGAGAAGGAAGCTGGGATGGGAGCATAGTCTGGTAGCGGTATACAAGGTGGGATACCGCTTAGAGGTGCCGCAATGAAATTTTCAATCAAGCTGCTGCTGTGTACGATGATCGTCATGGCGATTGCCTTCGGATTCAGCGGATTTTATTTTGTCAATTATGTGTTTGAGACCGCGCTGGACCGGGAGGTGGGGCAGGCGCTGGATGAAAACAGCATCCTCCGGTTCGCCTTTGAGACGGCCGCGCTTAACGTGCCCGCAAAATACGATGTGCTTCAGGATCATACCATAGAGCAGATCGCCTCCAACATGGAGACCGGCGGCCATGACAGCAGCCGTCTGCTGCGCCTGTCCGACGAGGAAAAAAACGTGCTCTATATCAGCAGCGGCTTTGAAGCGGACAACGGCCTGCTGGGCCAGACGGATGAAAATACCAAAACCTACAGGGTGATCAGGCAGGAGGACAGCTATTATATCCAGACCGGGATAACGGTGAATGCGCTGGACAGGATCCTGTATCTGGAAACGCTGAAGGATGTGTCTGAGGTTTTCCGGGAAAGGCAGCTGGGCTTTTCCGTGTACCGCCGGGTGACGATACTGATGCTGGTATTCGGTACGGTGCTGATGCTGGTGATTTCCTCCTGGCTGACCAAGCCCATCCGCCTGCTTACCAGGGCGACGAAGCGGATGGCGGCGGGAGATTATGGTTATCGGGCAAGGCAGATCAGCAATGACGAGCTGGGACAGCTGACTACGGATTTTAACCATATGGCAAATGTGCTGGAGGAAAATATCAATAAGCTGGAGGAGGAAATCCAGGCCAGGGAGGATTTCGTGGCTGCCTTTGCCCATGAGCTGAAGACTCCGCTGACGGCTATCATAGGCTATGCGGACATGCTGCGTTCCCGTAAGCTGGATGAGGAAAAAAGCTTCCTGTCCGCCAATTATATATATACGGAAGGAAAGCGGCTGGAGGCCATGTCCCTGCGGCTTCTGGATATCATTGTCACCAAGAAGGAGGAAGTGCAGTTCCAGCTGGTGCCTGCCGCTTCCCTTTTCGATTATCTGAAGGATATGTTTGCATCCCATACGGAGATGGAATTTCATTTTCAATATGAGTCGGGTATGGTGAGGGCCGAGGCCAACCTGATCAAGTCGGTGCTGGTGAATCTGCTGGATAACGCCTGCAAGGCTTCGGAGCCGGGAAGCCCTATTGAGGTGAGGGGGAAGCTCACGGAGAGAGGCTACCGTTTTGAGGTAAAGGACATGGGCGTGGGGATCCCCAGGGAAGAACAGAAAAATATCACCAAAGCCTTTTACATGGTGGATAAGTCACGCTCCAGAAGCAAGAACGGGGCCGGCCTGGGCCTGGCCTTGTGTGCGGAAATCCTTCTCCTTCATGGGAGCAAGCTGGAAATAGAAAGTGAACCGGGGAAAGGCTCCTGTATCAGCTTTGTCCTCCCGGATAAAGGAGGAATGGAATGAAAAAAAACATGAGGAACATTGCCTTTCTTCTGTTTGTGTGCCTGGTCATGGCTTTTTCCATCTGGGGGCCGGAGGCCATTGCGGAATACCGTGACAGGGAGATTCTGGGCGTGACCCATGCCCAGACAGTGGAAACGGCAGGCGAAGGCTACCGCTATACCTTAAGCAGCAACGAGCGGCTTTATATTCTGGCGAAATGCCTGAACAGCCAGTCCTTCCCGGAAAGCGATCAGAACGCCATGACCCGGAAGGACGAGGACGGCCTGGAATATCAGGAGCCGGAAGGAAGCTATGCCTTTGTAGTCAATCACAGAGGGCCTTCCGGAAAGGAAATTACGGATGCGGAAATCATAGAATCCTGTAATGAAGGACTGCAGATATTGAAGGATTTGGGGATACTTCCGGATTCCGTCAGAAAGGTGGAAGCCTCTGCCTACGACGCGGTGCTGTATTCCGCCATTGACGTGCCGGAGCCGCAGAACAACGTGGCGGTCTGGAAGGTGAGCCTGTCAACCAGCCAGAAAAATGCCAGAAAAGAAAACCGCCTCATTGATGCCTATATTGACGCGGATGATGGCAGAATTTATGAATTTTACGCCAGATCCTCCATGCGCTGGGAGGAAATGGACCCCGATGAAATCATTGCCCGGTGGAGCGAGTACATGGGCCTTGAGGCGCCGGAGGTTTATGAGGATCAAAATCCCCTGCTGGAAACCACCCCCTACTTTAAAAAGTATGTGTTTGCAGGCATGGGAAACGAAAAAACGATAGTCACAATCGGCTTCTATGAGGGGATTAACGAATTTTTCCTGAAGGTATCCAAATGATGAGACTTTGATGCAGATATGAGGCGGAGCCGGTGCAGTTTCGGGGGAAGGGCTGAACCGGCTCCGGTAATGTCTGTACAATAAATTACTTTACCCGGAAGGCCTTCGGCGAACGAAAATATACAAGAACAAGCGCCGCCGCAATATATATCACCGTAAAGCCGAGTACGCCCAGCGTAAACAGGCTTCCGGTCACTTTGATTTCCAGGCAGAGGAAACAGAGAGCATACATAATGATATTGATGACGGAAAAAAACGGGTTTTTTATCTGCAGGCTCTCCGAATAAGGCTGGAAAATGTAGTACAGGCACAGGTGATGGGCGGTAAAAAGGACGGAAAGCAGCAGGATGGCCAGACAGAACAGCAGCATATCCGCCGTAAAAATGCTGACGCCGCACAGCAGGCGGAAAATAACGGCGCAAGGGCACAGGGCGCCGGCTATGACCGCGTCATAAAGGGATACATACATCAGCCGCACCCGGAAATTCTTCAGTATGGTATCCGGCCTGCGGTAAAAGGAATAATGGAGCATATCCTTGTCGCAGTTATAGAACATGGCCCGGCAGGCTTTGTCCGCTACCGTGAGAAAATACATGATATAGACGAAGGAGGGCAGCAGGGAGGTCATGTTTTGCCCAAGCTTCACTGCCGCGGGCCGGTTCAGAAGCAGGAAGACAACGGAGAGCGCAAAGATGGCAGCCACTGCGATCAGGCGGTAGTACACCGGGCGCAGGAGCTGTCGTCTGTGTCTGGCAAAAAACAGGCTGTTAAAATAGGCATAGCCCCGCAGCGCCGATGTATGCTGTTTTACGGACAGGGAAAGCTCCGCGTCCTTTTCCCGGACCTCCACCTCTTTGAAGGAAGAAGCGGAAGAGGATTTCATTATGGTTGTCAGCAGAAAATTAATATCAATGGAATGAATCAGTTTTTGCTCATAACCTTTATAGCCAGTAATAATGTAATACAGACTGAAGCCGCCGCAGGCCAGCCAGAATACCATACTGACCGGATGCAGCAAAAATGACGCCGGCAGGGAAATCCCTGACAAAGGAAGCAGGTAAGCCCCGGCCAGTCCGATACCGATAATGGCCCAGCTGCATGCCATATTCCGGTAGTACACCTTGCCGGTCCTGTCAAAAACAAACAACTGGAACGCTTCTCCCATACCGCGGGCAGCCGCCAGCAGAATCCACAGAAACAGCCCCTGTACCGCCGTCCCTCCACAAAGTAAGGAAAAGAGGATAAGAAAAGGCAGGTAATAGAGGAAAAAAGGGACATATTTCAGACAGAGGGCCGCATGCGTATAGCTGCGTACATCGCCCTTCATATATTTCAGCAAGGTGATTTTATCCCTGGTTACGGTGAAGATCTGGCTGTCTCCCAGAGAACCGATAATACAGTTTAAAAAGAAAAGGATATGCGCCATCAGGGAAAAGGTCTGTCCTTTCCATACGGGTACTTTTCCGGACAGCAGCTGCGCTGGCAGCAGGACAAAAAACAGAAGATACAGCGGCTTGCCTGTAATGTCAACAAGCTGGCGAACCAGGAAGGCGCCGGCAGCCAGTATTTTTTTCGCGGAATAATTGGCGTACACCGAATCAGGGACCAGTTTACCCGCCAGGGGAAGGCGTTTCAGATAATAGAGAAAGGCGTTAACCCAAAGGGCGGTCCTCATAAAAATGATTTGTTTCAGTGTATTAATCATGGGCATTTTCATCCTTTAATAATTCTATCAGCCTGGCTTCAAAGTCAGGGCTATCCAGCAGGGAATGGTCGAGCCGGCTGAGCCGCCCGTCACTGAGCACTACGATTTCGTCACACAAATCTGTGGCAAGCTGCAGGATATGGGTGGAAAAAATAAGAATATGATCCGGCCGGATTTCACGGAGAAGCTGTTTGATTTCCAGGGCCACCACCACGTCGAAGGAGGTAAGCGGCTCGTCCAGTAAAATCACAGGCGGGCGGGCTATGAGGAGCATGAGCATCTGCACCTTGTTTTTCATTCCGTGGGAATACCCCTTGATCAGCTTGTGCCTGTCGTGGGCATCGATTTTTACCATATCAAAATAGTCATCAATTGTCTTTCCCACAGGGACATTTCCTTCATGAAGATCCATAAAAAAACGTATGAATTCATAGCCGGTAAGAAAATCCGGCAGAATGGGCGTGGAATATACATACCCCACCTGATCCGGCGTAAGCGGCCGCGGCGCGCCGTCGCCGTCAAAAAGCAGCGCGCGTCCTCCGTCCGCGGGCACCTCATCTGTCAGGCAGTTAAAAAGAGTGGTTTTGCCAGCTCCGTTTCTGCCCAGGAGGCCGTATATTTTGCCTTTTTCAAAGGCAAAGGTGCAGTCCCTGAGCACCTGCTTGTCGCCATAGGCTTTTCTTATGTTTTCCAGTTGCAGATCCATGCTTTTTCTCCTTTTCATCTCGCAGGACACAAAAAAGCATGGCCCGTATTCCCGGAGGAACGCGGACTATGCCTGTGTGTTCCTGTTTTTAACAGGCTGCCGTTTAAAAAACAGGTATGTGTATATATGTTTGGGGCAGCGTCACTGTGGGCGTCGTCCATGGGGAAATTCCTTTCTTTGATAAAACACTGAGGATTAATGTTGTCCCTATTATAGGGGAGCGGGTGAGGGAGAGCAAGAGACAGGGCGGTTTCTTTACATAAATTTTACATGGGAGAACCGTTGTTATGGCTTTCATTGTCAGCCTGCAGGCGCAGGGAAATGCAGGCTGGCAACGAAAGCAGAAAGACGCCGGATTTTCTATACGTACCGGAAGCGATTACGGAAAAAGCATTGCTTTTGCCCCTTTATAATGAAGCAGCAGGTGTTCCAGGGGTGTGCGTCCGGCAGGAATGACGGCGCTGTCGCTTTCCAGGGTATAGGAGCCTTCATAGGAGGAGGCATCGATAATATCCCTGACGTTTGCCCAGTTTACCATTCCTTCTCCGGGAGCGAGGTGTTCATCGTTGATACCCATGTTATCGTGAAGGTGAACCGCAAACAATCGGGATTCTTGTGCCGTTCTTCAGAAGGGGTGAACAGTAACCAGAGGGGCGCGAAGGAAGGTGGTCTTTTTAGTAGTTTTAGTAGTTGTTGATAAAGGCGGAGCAGGCATGGTAGAATGAAGAAAACAATTATTTTACTGTACATATTTGGGCGTAACAAGGGAGGGCGGTGCATGAAAAGATTAAATTATGGGATATTGCTAGCAATCAGTATTTTGGTTGCAATATGGTTTTACTGGACGGGAATGGGGGAGGAATTACTGAATCGGATATCAGATAAATTTATGGAAGAAAGAGGCGATAAGTCTCTGCTTGACGCCGCAGTGAGAAAATTCAAAAGAGGCCGGGAACGTTGAATGAATTCGGAAAATCCCGGATAAAGATATAAAATATTCTGAACAGATATGAAATCGGGGAGAAAAATTTGTATAAGGACACTAAATGGGCGAAAGAAATTCTGGCGCAGCAGGATGAAAATGGTCTGTGGGGAAATTTCCATACATTAAGTAAGCCATCCAAAGCGCCAATCACAACGGAACAGGCGCTGCGCAGACTGTATGTTTTAGGCTTTGATATCAATGATGAGGTGATTGCCAGAACCGTTACATATATGAGCGATTGCCTGAAAGGCAGGAAACAAATGCCGGACAGGCGGGAAAAAATGCATAACTGGGATATTTTTACGGAGCTGATGCTCGCTGTCTGGATCAGGAAATTCACATTGGCAGATAGGAGCGCGAACCGTGTTGCCGGGAAATGGGCCGATATTATAACCCGGGCGTTCTCTTCCGGGAGCTTCAGCCATGAGGACTGTGCTTTGGCATATACGGAGATTTTCGGAGAACCGCCGCGAGGCGGACGGCTGGTGGATTTTGTGACTTTTTATCAGCTTTCCCTCCTTCCCGGCATGCTGAATGAAAGAACGGAGCGCCTGATGATGGATTATGTGCTTCATTATGACAAAGGAATTTATTATGTTTTTAGCAGACCCTCGGGAGATTCCCGGATCTGTAATGTACCGGAAACGTTTGCATCCAGAGAGGCGGGAAGATATCTGGCGGCGCTGGAACTGCTTGCGGAATACAGGAACAGCATCGACATGCTGCATTTTGCATCAAAATGGCTGTATGCAAATCAAAGGGAAGAAGGAAATTGGGATATGGGAAGCGAGGTAAAAGACGGGATATATTTTCCACTTTCCGACAATTGGAAAAAGAAAGAAAACAGGATTGCCGACTGTACCTGGCGTATAAGGAGGCTGCTTGATAAGCTTGAGGACAGAAATTAAGAATCAGAAATCAGAGGTTGGAACAGGGAGGACAGGCAATGAAGGAAATAAACGGCTTTCAGGATTTTGTAGACGATCTGAGGATAGCGGGCTTTACAATCGGCGGTGAAAACGGAGAAGGGGTTTTTACATTAAGCGATTACTTTAGTGATAAAATACACTGGCATACGGAGGACGATGATACGGATCCATGGGAATGGAGGATACGGGTCCTGGATGAGTATCGTGATATTGCCTATGGAAAGCTCTTTTTTAAGAAAAGCGGTTATATAACGAAAGAATGGTTTCCCTATTTCCTGGCAGCCAGGAGGGGAAAGGCGGACCTTTACGAGGAATATGAGGAAGGTAATGTTACCCTGATGGCGAAACGGATTTATGATGTGCTCAGTGAGGAAAAGGAGCTTCCGGTGCATCTTCTGAAGCAGTACGGCGGTTTTTCCAGAGAGGACAAAAGCGGATTTGATAATGCGCTGACTGAGCTGCAGATGAAATTTTACGTTTCACTCTGCGGCAGGACAAGAAAGAAATCCCGGAAGGGTGAGGAATACGGATGGTCTTCAACGGTTTTCTGCCTGACGGAGGATTTGTTCGGGGAAGAGGTATTTGACGCGGCCGCGGGGATTTCCGGTGAAGAAGCCTTCCGAAAGATTGAAAAACAGATTTATAAACTGAATCCCCAGGCGCCGGAGAGGAAAGTGAAGAAGTATATTCTCGGATAAAACGGCAGATATGGCGTCGTCTGCACGCAGAATGTATACAGAAAAATACGAAAATACATATAGAGATTATCTCCTTCCTGTGATAGTATTTATCTGTAATCAGAGACAGCAGGATAATGGCTCCGGAGGCCTGTAATGCACAAAGAAGCTGAAAGAAAAACACTTTCAGCTGTAGGTTTGTTATGCGGATTAGAGCGCAGATAAGGAGTAAAATGGACGAGAAAGTACTGATAAACGTATTGTCAGGATTATTAGATGAAAAATTGCAGCCCGTACATAATCGGCTCGACAGGTTGGAGGGCCGGCTTGATGGTATGGATAGCCGCCTCGACAGAGTGGAAAGCGAAATCGGAGCCCTGAAGGAAGGCCAGCAGAAGCTGCGTCAGGAGTTAAAACGTGTATCCGATAAAGTATATGAAACATATGAGCTTGCCCTTGAAAACTGGGGCCAGGTACAGGAATCAAAAGCAAGGCTGACTGCTTTGGAGTCCTGAATTATATAAGAAGCCAAAAGGTGATGCCCTCACACAGAGGAAAGCATCACCTTTTTTCATGCCAGGCTTGAGGCCCGGACTACAGCCGTTGCGCCACCCGTCTGTTCCACCGGGCGAAAAGCATGGTAGCCGCAGCGGTCACAACAAACACGATCCACAGCATCCCGCGCAAATGCTCCAGCAGGAAGCCATACATGATCTGCCCCAGTGGCTGCGCACAGGTGGAAAGAGCGATAATCCATGAGATTACCTTGCCGATCAGCCCGGGTGGCGTCGTGATCTGGATATAAGACATTACCTGAATCGTATAAAGGGATGCCATCGCCATGATAAGAATCCCCGACACCGCCAGAATCAGATAAGCCAGATATACCGGAAGCCCCTTATAAAGAGCCGCGCCCATGGGAAGCAGCAGCATTCCGCAGCAAAACAGCAGCTTCCAGGTGCTTCTGACATTCAGCCGTTTGCTTAAAAGCCCTGCGCCAAGCCCGCCCAGCAGTCCCCCTCCCGCCATGAGGGCTTCCAGAAAACCATACATTTCCGAAGCATTGTTCCGGGGGAAAACGAGTACCTGTGTAACAATAACAGGCAGGCTGACAATCATAAGAGCCGATAGGAAAAGGTTTACCGCAGCGCAGCAAAATGTCAGCTTTCCGATTTCTTTTTTTTCACGTCCGATAAAAATAAGGCTGCTCTTCATATCTGCGATAGTTTCATGAAGCAGCGTATCCGTGCGCACCCTTTTAACGAACGGAATATGGATAAAAATTTCCATGACCGCAGACAGGAAAAAACAGCCCATGCAGACATAAAGTATGGGGGTGATGCCCCAGAGACCGTAAGCAATGCCGCCCAGGGCAGGCCCCAGCAGGCCGGAAAGGGAGGACACCATATTGATAATGGCATTGGCAGGCATGACGGCTTCCTCCGATACCAGCAAAGGAATGCTGGCCTGCACGGAAGGCTGATAAGCGCCGGAAATCCCATACAGGAGAAAAAGCATAATCAGGATGAGCGAAACCAGGCTGCCCCTCCCGCTTAACACCAGGAAAAGAAGAACCAGGCCTGCCGTAAAGAAATCCAGCACAACCATGATATTCCTTTTATTCATCCGATCCGCAATCAGGCCGCCGATGGGAGACATGACAACAAGCGGAAGGAACGCTACGCCGGATACCACACCCAGAAGCGCCGCCGATCCGGTAACGGAAAGCAGGTGCAGCGGAAGGGCAAACCGGATGACCGCATTTCCGAACAGGGAAATGATCTGACCGATTACAACGAGATAAAAATTCTTGGAAAATCCTTTTTTCATATAAACCTCCAGACGAAACTGTCGGCGCATAAAACCAGATGCGCCGGAAAATGTATTCATGCTGCCAAAACTCTGGCGGCGGCCGGCATTTACATCAGCCGCCCGGTTCCAAAAACAAGCTGTACATCAGCCGCTTTGCGTCAGGTTCACAGAACCTCCATGAGAGAAACCTTACGGGAAAGGCTCCGGTAAACAATAAAATACAGCGCTCCCATGACCGCGGCAAAGCCTGCCAGGCTCATCCAGCCGTACATGCCCGCGGATGCAAAATTAGTCATTGGCGCGGTGAGGATAAGCGCTGAAATGATGACAGTTGTCGCGCTTTTTTTCCGGAAACCGAACCATACGGCGATAAGAGAAGTACAGGCGGTCAACAGGATAGGAAAAAAGCAGCAATACTTTTTTCCCAAGATAACCGTCCAGAATGACTTTGGAGCCAAGAACCGCCCCAAAAATGGTAAAGGAAAACATGCTGACGCAGGAAACCAGCAGAATCAGGGAATTCCAGCTGCCGGAAAACTGCGCGTCATCCACGCCCCGTTCCGACTCGGGAAGAAAGCAGAAAAGCAGGGCGATGAACAGCCCGAAGGCCAGCAGACCGCAGGCCGCGCCCAGATAAGGCCTCCAGTTTATTTTTTTCAATTCCAGCTGCATCAGTTTCATAAAACGTCTCCTTTCATTTCAGCAAGTACTTCTTTTTCAAACAGTTCCTTTCCTGCCCCCTGATAGTCATTCATATGGAATTCCCTGTTTTCCCAGACAGGCATATCCTGAAAACATATTTCTCCATAATCAGGACAAAGAAAACCTGCCGCCAGCTTCAGCAAGGTGGATTTTCCCGCCCCGTTCTTTCCCACCAGCGCATAGACGCTCCCTTCCGGTACGCTGAGTGAACAATGCGCTAACACCGGCTCATCCGTTTGATAAGCTTTTGTTACATCTGAAAATTTTATCATAGAATCCTCCTTTAAACTTTGATACCGACCGTTGGTATGAAAAACTGCCAAAAATAAGCTGCCCATGAAGAGCAGTTATTTTTCTGAACATAAGACAAATTCTCAAAGAACGGCTGCCGCCGTATTATCTGCGACCCTGATGCTCCTGATAAAGCTGTGCGTACTTTTCCAAAGGAATGAACATTTCATCATCAATAATATCCAGTCCCAGGAGACGGAGCATATGCTGGAAAAATCTCATTCTGTTTATCAGTTGCAGCGTGTCACAATGATAAACAAGCGGATTCAGCCAGAGATTGCCCATCAGCATAAGCACCTCAGACAGCTCCTTCGGATAATCCGTACAAATTGAACCGTCCGCGATACCCTCCTCTAAAATAGGCTGTATCATGGCCGGAGCCTCCTGCTGCACGGAATTCCGGATAAACAGCGACAGAAGCTGCGGATTATCCAGCATATCCGGGGCCGCGGCAAACAGCTCCTCCTGCGCCGAGGAATAAATAGACGCCTGAAATACCATCCGGAGCTTCTCAAGCCCCGTCAGATCCTTACGCCGGACAATCTCATTCATTTTTTCCGTAGCCCCCGCATAAAGCTTATCGGCCACCGCATTCATTATCTCATCCTTAGATTTAAAATGATGATAAATAGCTCCCTTGCTCAGTCCGCCCAGATTATTAATAATGTCCTGGATGGAAGTACGTTCATACCCCTTCTCCACAAACAGCCTGGCCGCCGTATCCACAATCAGATTACGCGTTTCCTCCGGATACTTATTCCTCGCCATGAGAACCCTCCTTCACACTATGTACAATAAACATACCATCGGTATGTCTGATTATACATACCAGCAGTATGTATGTCAACTTATTTTTGAAAAAAATAAAAAACGCGGCAAAACTTTTCATGTTCTACCGCGCATCAATCTTTCTTAAAAGTTATTATATCTGGCACATCACAGTCCATCAACGTACACAACCTGTCAATGGTAACAGTACTGCAGGGCTTCCCCTTCCTCAATGACTCGTAAGTTCCCTTGGAAAGTCCGTGCATAATTAACCAATAGGAAGAAATATTTTTCTTTTTCATAGTATCAAAAAATGGTTCATAACTAATCATACGCCACTACCTCTGACGTAATTATATTTCCCGTTTTTTTTCTTGAAAATACCCATCGAAATGGGTATAATATAAAAAGGGTATAAAATCAACCAAAAAGCGGTCATCCTGTCTATATAAGGATGGCCGCTTTTTTGATGCCATATCATATCATTTTATGTAAATTCGCCAGGCCCGGGAGGAAGAAAGCGCCAAAGCACTGATTGCTGGCATTCTAAATCATAAATTTTCAATTATAATCTTTCAACACAATCCTGTGCGCCTGAAATTTATACACTTTTCCCCTTTAATATGGTAAGATAAAATATGCGTGGAAAACCGCTTGTAATGTAAGGAGGTTAGGCAACTGAAGCTGCCCTTTCTTTAAGGATGCATTGCCTTTGGCCGGTTCTGTATGCCCCATCCCTTTCCTCCCGGACACTGTAAGCGGTACACATTATACATTTTTATCTATCCCAAATGGAGTTAATAACATGGAAAATACAACGAATTTTCAGCCTTACCGCTGTGTTCTCACGGGAGGCACCGCTGAAATAACAGAAAAGAAGTCACGCTTCATAGCCACAGTGCGCAGAACCGAATCGGAAGAAGAAGCCGTCAGCTTTATAGAAGAGATGAAAAAGAAATACTGGGACGCTTCCCATAACTGTTCGGCGTTTGTCATCGGCCGGCGCGGGCAGCTGACCAGATGCTCGGATGACGGAGAACCTTCAGGAACAGCAGGCCGTCCCATGCTGGAGGTACTGCTGGGGGAAGGCATCTGCGATGCAGCGGTGGTGGTAACCCGGTATTTCGGAGGAACCCTGCTGGGCACCGGCGGGCTGGTGAGGGCATATGGTGCGGCGGTGAAGGCCGGGCTGGAGGCGAGCCAGACGGCGACGATGCGCTATGGAAGCCGGATACGCATTGGAACGGATTATTCGGATATCGGCCGGATACAGTACCTTCTGGGACAGAAGGGCTATCCCCAGGAAAATGCGGAATATACGGAACGGGTGGCGCTGGAAACAGTGGTGCCTGCCCCGGAGGAGGAACGGCTTATAAAGGAACTGACGGAGGCAACCGGCGCGCGGGCGGAGTTGGAAGTGGTTGACAGGTACTATTTTGTTGACAAAGATTAAGCGGGAAGTTATAGTGTAAAAGTATTAAATAAGTAAAAGAGGCACTAATTGCCTGACAGACCGGCGTTTTTACGCGCGGACACAAAAATAATTTTCCGGAAGGTGGTGGTTTTAATGAAGAGCAAAAAGGCAAGCAGCGGTGATGTTCCTGTCCCCGGGCGAAGTTGGAAGCAAAACAAAATAACGTGTAAGGCGGATGTGATGCTTTCCGGGGATGCTGCCGGATGCACCCCGCCGGGGATGAAGCCATGCCTGAAAGCTGTCATGACACCGCCGGAAGGAGATTGTCATGGAAGAAAGCAAGGAAGTAAGGGAGCTGCTTGACAGCAAGCAGTATACAAGGCTCCGCCAGATGCTGGCAGAGCTGAACGACGCTGATATCGCAGTCCTGCTGGAGGAGCTGGAAGAGCAGGATATGCTGAAGGTTTTCCGTATTCTGCCCAAGGATCTGGCGGCTGACGTCTTTTCCTATATGGATGTGGACAATCAGCAGTTTATCATCACCTCCCTGTCAGAAAGGGATGCCGCGGGAATCGTGGATAACCTGATGGCGGATGATGCGGCCGATCTTATGGAAGAGATGCCGGCCAATGTAGTAAAGAAAATCCTGGCAAACGCCAGCCCGGAGACACGGAGGGATATCAATCACCTTCTCCGATATCCTGAGGATTCCGCCGGAAGCATAATGACGGTGGAATATGTGGATCTCAAGGAAAATCTGACTGTGGACGAAGCCATAGCCAGGATCCGGAAAATCGGCGTGGACAGTGAGACTATAAATATCTGCTATGTGCTGGACAGCAGAAGAAAGCTGGTGGGAACGGTGGCCCTGCGCTACCTGCTGCTGAGCCAGCCGGATGAAATCATTGCGGATATCATGCATGAAAACGTAATCTCCATCAATACCCTGATGGACCAGGAGGAGGTTGCCAGACAGTTCCAGAAATACGATTTTACGGCCATGCCTGTCGTGGATAATGAAAACAGGCTGGTGGGCATTATTACGGTAGACGATATCGTGGATATCCTCCAGGAAGAAGCGACAGAGGATATTGAGAAGATGGCGGCTATCGTGCCCAGTGACAAACCATATATGAAGACAGGCGTGCTGGAAACCTGGAAAAAAAGGATTCCCTGGCTGCTTCTGCTGATGGTGTCCGCCACCTTTACCGGGCGGATCATCGCCAGCTATGAAACGGCGCTCAGCGCCTGTATGGTGCTTTCCACCTTTATCCCCATGCTGATGGATACGGGCGGAAATGCAGGAAGCCAGGCAAGCGTATCCATCATCCGTGGTATTTCCCTGGATGAAATACAGTTTGCGGATCTGCCCGGGGTTATCTGGAAGGAAGCCAGGGTGTCCCTGCTGTGCGGCGCGACTCTGTCGGCGGCCAATTTTGTAAAGCTGATGCTTTTTGACAGGGTGGGAGTCATGGTCGCCCTTGTTATCTGCCTGACCCTCATCGTAGCTGTATTTGTAGCAAAGATTGTGGGCTGTACGCTTCCCATGTTTGCCAAAAAGGTGGGCTTTGACCCGGCCGTTATGGCAAGCCCTTTTATTACAACAATTGTGGATGCGCTGTCATTGATCATTTATTTCCAGATTGCGACCAGGCTGCTGCATTTTTAGTGCGCCTGCCGGAAACGGAATCAGGAAGCCGAGGAGAATAATATGAAGCTGATATCATGGAATGTAAATGGCCTGAGAGCCTGTATGGGCAAGGGCTTTATGGAATTTTTTGAGGAAGCGGACGCGGATATTTTCTGTATCCAGGAGAGCAAGCTGCAGGAAGGACAGATCTCCCTGGAGCTGCCGGGCTATCATCAGTACTGGAATTATGCGGTAAAGAAGGGCTATTCCGGGACAGCTGTTTTCACAAAAAAAGAGCCGCTTTCCGTTTCCTATGGAATCGGGATAGAGGAGCATGATCAGGAGGGCAGGGTGATTACCCTGGAATTCCCTGATTTTTATATGGTTACCGTGTATACGCCCAATTCCCAGGAAGAGCTGGCAAGGCTGCCCTACCGTATGACCTGGGAAGAAGAATTCCTGAAATATCTGAAGAAGCTGGAAGAAACCAAACCGGTGATATTCTGCGGGGATTTGAATGTGGCCCATAAGGAAATCGATCTGAAGAACCCGAAGACCAACAGGAAAAACGCGGGCTTTTCGGACGAGGAGAGGGAGAAGTTTTCCGTGCTGCTGGAAAACGGCTTTATTGATACCTTCCGGTATTTTTACCCGGAGGCTGAAGGTGCCTATTCCTGGTGGTCCTACCGTTTCCATGCGAGAGAGAAGAACGCCGGATGGCGCATTGACTATTTCCTGGTATCCTCTCAGTTAAAGGAAAGGCTGGAGGATGCGGTGATCTATAAGGACGTAATGGGTTCCGACCATTGCCCGGTGGGGCTGTTCCTGAAAGAGGAATGAGCGGTCCCGGTAACTGTAAGGGAACGGAATAAGGGACAGCTGCCGGCCTCTGTTTTAAAAGCACGCATGACGTGCGGATGGGAGTATATATGAAAAAAATAAGTTTGGCAAAGAGAAAGGCGGCAGGTGCATTTCTGCTTGCGGCGCTCATGATATCCGGCCTTGTTTTTACGGCCTGCGGGAAAAAGACGGAGACTGTGACGCAGCCTGCGGAGGAAGTGGCGGAAACGGCGGGCGCCCAAGCGACGCAGACAGGATCCGCGCAGGAAGGCACTGAGGAAACAGGAAGTACACAAGAGACAGGAAGCACAGAGGAAAGCGGGACCTTTGACATGGCATCGGAGGAAATCCCCATGGCAGTATCCGGAACCTATGACGGAATTGTTGTGGATGCGGCCATGAACAGCCTGGTTATTGATACGGCGGAAGGGATGATGTATGCAGTAAGCCTTCCTGAAACTGAAGATGTGGTGGAAACCAGTGACGGCATCCTTCTTGGGCAGGCGGTGACGGTCACCTGCGAGGACGGCGTTGCTTCCAGTATAACGGACTGTGCCGTGAAGCCTGCGGCGGATCGGGAAGCGCTGGCTTTTGCAGCGGATATCCTGTTTGCCTGTAAATACAGGGATATCAATTCCCTTTCCTCTCTGGCCGGATATCCTCTTTATGTGAATCTGGGAGATGAGGATCAGACGATTGAAAACGGAGGAGATCTTCTGAAGCTTCCTGTATCGGAGGTATTGTCGGACGAACGGGTGAAGGCCGTGCTTTCCACCAATCTTTTCGAAGTAAAGGAGCTTTCCGGCGGAAAATATGTGCTGGGAGCTGAGGAAGGCCGCCCTAACATTATTTTCCAGAAGGATGAAGGACGGGACAGCGGATTTGCCATTACCGGAATTAATTAAAGGATAAAGGTAGCTGGTTAACACAGTTACGCATATAAAATAAGCCCCGCCCCAGGATACCCTGGGGCGGGGC
>NZ_KE992671.1:0-126712 GCF_000466465.2 Clostridium sp. KLE 1755 | reverse complement strand
CCCTGGGGCGGGGCTGTTTTCAGCCGCTGTTCAGGCATATTCTCCGCAGATGGGCTGTCCGGAGATTTTCCTGAGAAGGCCTGCAAGCGTCATATCCGGATCCAGTGCGGAAAGAAAACTTCCGTCCGGCAGGGAAACCTTTCCGTTTGCCTCCACCTCAAGCAAGCAGGTCCGGCCGGAGATGATCTGATCCACCCGTATGAAATCCGAGTGCAGCTCCACGGGAAAAACAGGGAATTCGGGATGATAGCGTATGTCGTAAACCGCATCCGCCACCCGTCTGCGATCCTCCGGCATGCAATCGTCTCTGGCGATAAATAGGAGAAGCGGCGAATCACAGTCCTTCACCTGCCGGGTAATTTCCTCCGGATCGCTGCTGTAATAATAGTAATGGTTGGCTACGATACAGCCGCGCTGCTTTAACAGGCGGATATTTTCACGGTAACAGGAGGCGATTTCCGCGGAAACCAGCAGATTGCGGCATCCTGAAAGCAAATCTGCATCCCCGTCCTCCAGTTCCCTGTCGGGCAGAAACAGCAGGAAGGCGCTGTTGTCAAAGCTATGGAACAGTTCCGTCAGTTCCGTCCAGTCTTCCGGCATTTCCTCCAGATAAATAAAATAGGTATAGATGCCGATAGAACGCCCCTCCTCTATCAGTCCCCCGATCTGTTTCAGACCGAGTGGGCCGTCCGGGAGATAATGCATGAAAACCGTCCATGGAACGTCATAGCCGTGCTCCTTTTCATAGGAACGGATCAGGCTGGCGCCGTAGGTCCAGCTGGTATAACCGATATTTACCCCAAATTTTTTTAAAGTTTCATGGTTGGTCTCCCGGGTGAGACGGGAGAGGATGGTATAGTAGGGGCTGTTGTCATCCTGAAGCAGGGTCTGGGACAGGTCAAAAAAATTCTTCTGGAACCGTCCTCTGGAGAACTGCCTTCCCAGATCGGCAAGCTTGCGTACGCTGCGCTTGGGATCCTCCTGCATTTCCCGGATTCCCCGGTCTACGGCAGCCTCTATCATAAATCGCGTAATTTTTTCCGGTTTCAGTGGTATCACTTCCTAATCGTTTTTTCGGCAGAATAGCTTCTCCCGACTAATTGTATCATACTTGTACGTCTTTGTCATGAAAAGGGACGTTTTTGGCAGGTTGTCCAAAAATTGGACAATTTTTTTATTTGTCCCAAATAAGGACACAGGGAATTAAGTGTCCAATGACAGGCAAAAGACCTGCGGATAAAATAAAATTAATTAGTCGGCAGCCTGCGAAAGATACGTTGGACTAAGCCGCAGAATGGAGGATTTTATTATGGAATTAGCACATGCAGCAGAACGGAAGGCATTCAGTATCGCCATTGACGGCGCTTTAAAACATGTTAAAAAGGACAGGGAAAAGAGCTTTTTACAGCTGATTGATTTGGCCGAGAATTTCATGGGCGGAGATAAATTCGAAAAAGAGGACTATGACAGGGCGCGGGAGCTGGTCAGGGATCCGGAAGGAAAGTGGATGCAGTATGCGGACCGCATCCTGAACGAGATTGATCCCCATGTTGTTAAAATGACGGCATTGAACCTTGGCTTTGAAGCCTTTTTCTATGGAACCAAGAGAATTAACCAGATGAGAAAAATACATAACTGCAACATCCCCTGGCTGCTTCTTGTGGATCCCACCAGCGCCTGTAACCTGCATTGCACCGGCTGCTGGGCGGCGGAATACGGGAACAGGCTGAATTTAAGCTATGATGAGCTGGACAGCATCATTACCCAGGGCAAGGAGCTGGGCGTCTATCTGTATATGTACACCGGCGGCGAGCCTTTGGTGCGCAAGGATGATATCATAAAACTGTGCGAGAAGCATAATGACTGTGAATTTCATGCATTTACCAACGGTACGCTGGTGGATGACGCCTTCTGCGAGGAGATGAGGAGAGTGGGGAATCTGTCCCTTTCCATCAGCCTGGAGGGCTTTGAAAACGCCAACGACGGCAGAAGAGGGGACGGCTGCTTTGACAGGGTTATGGAAGCCATGGACCGTCTGAAAGCGCACGGCCTGATTTTCGGCACCTCCATCTGCTATACCAGAAATAATGTGGAGGCGGTGACAAGCGACGAATTCCTGGATATGATTATTGAAAAGGGCTGCCGTTATGCCTGGTATTTCCATTATATGCCCGTCGGCAACGATGCGGCGCCGGAGCTGATGCCTACGATGGAACAGCGTACTTATATGTTCCACAGGGTTCGTGAGATCCGTGCCATGGAGGGTGGAAAGCAGCTGTTTGCCTTTGACTTCCAGAATGACGGGCAGTTTGTGGGCGGCTGTATTGCCGGCGGCAGGAATTACTGCCATATCAATCCCAACGGCGATGTGGAGCCTTGCGTTTTCATCCATTATTCAGGCGCGAATATCAGGGAGGTATCCCTGCTGGATGCCTTAAAGCAGCCGTTGTTTATGGCTTACAGAGAGGGACAGCCCTTTAACGATAACCTGCTTCGTCCCTGCCCGATGCTGGAAAATCCGGAAAAGCTACAGGAAATGATAGCAAGGACCGGCGCGAAATCCACAGATTTGCAATGCCCGGAAAGCGCTGCCCATCTGTGCGGAAAATGCGAGGCCTATGCAAAGGAATGGCAGCCGGTGGCGGAGGAGCTTTGGTCAGCGGAAATGGAAAAGAAGCAGGAAAAAGAAGAGAAAAAGGCGGAAAGAAAAGCGGAAAAGCAACGGACGGAGAGCGCCCATACAGGGATGCACCATCAGGCGAAAGGATGACAGGCTTTGGAAACCCTGAAAAAATACTGGAAATGGCTGCTTGTGCTGACACTCGTCATACTGGTTTGTCTGGCGAACAGGCAGTCACTGCCTGAAATACTGCGGGAGGTAGGAAAAACGCCGCCGATGGTTATCGGCGCGGCATGCCTGCTTTCCGCAGGCTATTTTCTGGCGGAGGGCGCGGTTATCCATTATATGACAAAACGGTACCGGCCGGAATTTACCTGCAGGGAAGGGATTTCCTGCGCCCTTTACTGCGCTTTTTACCGGGTGGCCACATTGGGGAGCGGTTCCGGCGTGGCGGAAATCTACTATCTGAATACCAGAGGAATTGAAGCGGGCACAGCCACCGGGATGAGCCTTGTGCAGTATATTCTGCACAAGGTCGCAGTGGCGCTCTATGGAATCACCGGCTTTATTATCCTATGCATCCAGGGGGACGCCGTGGTACGAAGCTACCGGCTGCAGATGGTTCTGGGATGCATCCTGACGGCCCTGATAACCGCGGTTCTCATTACGGCGGTCGCAGGAAAGAAAATCACCGCCCGTATTTTCCGGTTGCTGGATAAAAAACTGAAGCCGGGAAGCAAAGCGGAGCAGAAGGCGCATACCTTTCGAAAGCAGGCGGAGCTTTGCCAGCAGGAGGGAGGCGTTTTGCTGCATGATAAAAAAGCTCTTTTAATTATCTGCCTGCTGGATGCGGTGAAGCTCAGCTGCTGGTATATGGTTCCCTGGCTCCTGTTTGCCGGGACAACCTCCTTAAGCCTTCCGGATACCATGCTGCTTACCGCCCTGATACAGACGCTGGCGGCTGTGATACCGTGCCCTTCCGGAATCGGCGCTGTAGAGTATGTGTTTTCTCTGTTTTTTGGCACCTATGTAAGCGGCGTGAGCGCGGTTTCCGCCTCTCTTGTGTACCGCTTCGCCACCTTCCTGTTTCCCTGCATCCCCGGCGCCGCGCTGGCATGGCGGCATTACCGGTGGAATAAAAAAAGAAGGATGGACCGCATCCGTAATAACAATGAAAGGGCCGGCAGTCAGAAGTGACAGCCAGCCCTTTTATTGTTAATTTTCGGTATCTATGGCGGAGGCATCGTCCCCCAGCTCCTGAAAAACTTCCCGGGCGAAGATGAGCAGAATTTTTTTCAGATGTCCAACAAATTCCTCAGCGGTGGTTTCATTTTCTACGGAAAGCCAGCGGACGAGGGCAGATACAAAACCGTCGCAGAGAAAATCAAGGAAGAACTTCTGATCCTCGCCGTTTACGATACTGTCTGAAAGAAACAGCGGAATCAGGGGCTTTATCACTTCAAAAAAATAATCCTGGAAGGAGTTCTGGCCCTTAATGGCAAAGGCGCAGCGGTAAAACTCCTTTTCACTGTAAAAATAGCGGCAGATATCCTCCAGCAGCAGCCAGCCGTTGTCATATTGCTCCAAATGGATGCTGGAAACAAATTCTGTATAAAAGATCCAGTTCACCAGATCGTATTTATCCTTAAAATGATAGTAAAAGCTTTTGCGGTTCATGCCGCAGCCTTCACATATGTCATTTACATTGATTTTGCTGAAGGGCTTCTGCGTCATCAGCAATTTCAGGGATGATGCAAGCGCATTTTTTGTGATATTGGAATCAGCCATTCTTCTCTCCTGACGCGGGACATTTTATTACCATAACTGTTCAGTACCCCTCACAGTTACTGCTAAAATCCATCCTAAATCGCCTTTGGCGATGGATTTTAGCACTCCTGAATCACTTTCTTACGGTCAGCACAGTAAATGCACTGACCTGCTGAACAGTTACACCGTACCTATTCATTATAAGCAAAATTTCTCCATGGGGCAAGCAAAGCCGGGAAATTTTGGGGGCCTTCGTGTTCCGTGCCGGCATTGTCCTGATGTGTGTGGATAAATTTAAAGTAATAGAAAACTGCCCGGCAGGTAGGGATATCTGCCGGGCAGTTGCGTTAAACTGGCTTCTTGGATATTTATGGGTGCTCAGGATTCTTACTGTTATGAATTCCTGTTCATGTTTGCTCTTTTTCTTTTGGTGGGGTCCAGGATTTTCTTGCGGATGCGCAGGTTCTTGGGGGTTACCTCAAGCAGCTCGTCCGTCTCGATGAAGTCCAGGGCCTGTTCCAGGCTGAGGATTTTGGGCGGGGTGAGGCGCAGCGCTTCGTCCGCGCTGGAGGAACGGGTGTTGGTGAGCTGTTTTTTCTTGCACACATTGACCTCGATGTCCTCGCCTCTGCCGTTCTGGCCGATGACCATGCCTGCGTATACCTTTTCGCCGGGTCCGATGAAAAGCGTTCCGCGTTCCTGGGCATTGAAAAGGCCATAGGTGATGGATTCGCCTGTTTCAAAGGCGATCAGGGAGCCCTGTTTTCTGTACTGGATTTCTCCCTTATAGGGGCCGTAGCCTGCGAAAGCGGTATTCATGATGCCGTTGCCCTTGGTATCCGTCATGAACTCACCGCGGTAGCCGATCAGCCCTCTGGAGGGGATGTTGAATTCCAGACGGGTATAGCCGCCGTTGGCCGCGCCCATGTTGATAAGCTCGCCCTTTCTCTGGCTCAGCTTTTCGATAACGCTTCCGGAGAAAGCTTCGGGAACGTCGATGTAAGCGATTTCCATAGGCTCCAGCTTCTTGCCGTGTTCGTCTGTCTTGTAGAGTACTTCCGCCTTGCTCACTGCAAATTCATAGCCTTCGCGGCGCATATTCTCGATCAGGACGGAAAGATGCAACTCGCCGCGGCCGGAAACCTTGAAGCTTTCCGTAGTGTCGGTTTCCTCCACATGCAGGGAAACGTCCGTGTTCAATTCGCGGAACAGCCTGTCCCTTATGTGGCGGCTGGTAACGAATTTCCCTTCCTGGCCGGCGAAGGGAGAGTCATTTACAATAAAATGCATGGCAATGGTAGGTTCGGAAATTTTCTGGAAAGGGATCGGCTGCGGGTTCTCGGGAGAGCACAGGGTATCCCCGATATGGATATCCGTGATACCGGAAATCGCCACAATGGATCCGATGGAAGCAGTTTTTACAGGGATCTTGCTCAGTCCGTCGAATTCATAGAGCTTGCTCACCTTCACACGCTTCTGCTTTTCAGGTTCGTGATGGTTGACAATAACCACCTCCTGGCCTTCGGAAATGGTGCCGTTGTCCACCTTGCCCACGCCGATGCGGCCCACATATTCGTTATAATCAATGGTGCTGATAAGCAGCTGCGTTCCTGCTTCGGGATCGCCCTCCGGCGCGGGAATATAATCCACAATGGTGTCAAACAGCGGCTTCATGTCTTTGTTTTTTACGGTCAGGTTCAGCGTGGCGCTTCCTGTCTTGGCGGAAGCGAATACAAAAGGACAGTCCAGCTGTTCGTCATTGGCATCCAGATCCATGAAAAGCTCAAGGACCTCATCTACAACAGCTATCGGCCTGGCTTCCGGACGGTCGATCTTATTTACGCATACAATAACAGGCAGCTGCAGCTCCAGCGCCTTGCGGAGAACGAACTTTGTCTGGGGCATCGGCCCCTCGAAGGCATCAACCACCAGGATAACACCGTTTACCATCTTCAGCACACGCTCCACCTCGCCGCCGAAATCGGCATGCCCGGGAGTATCTATGATATTAATCTTGGTTCCCTTATACATAACAGCGGTATTTTTGGAAAGAATCGTGATACCTCTTTCGCGCTCAATATCATTGGAATCCATGACCCTGTCGGCCACGTCCTGATTTTCCCTGAATACGCCGCTCTGCTTGAGCAGCTCGTCTACAAGTGTCGTTTTACCATGATCAACGTGGGCGATGATCGCAACATTCCTCACGTCTTCTCTTTTCTGATTCATACAAAATTCCTTCCTTGGACATAACATGATTACAGTTCATTATCTGCATAAAAGGCAGTACGCATACCTGAATTTTTCCCCGGATTCTGACGCGTCGGCGTTATGGAAGCCGAAGAGCTGCGCCCAAAGACCGGCACAATGCCGTTCCGTCAGAATCCGGGGAAGAATTCCGACATGAGGAACTACCTTATTATTATGCAAAATGCTTCAAACTAAAATAGTATAGCACCGATAAAATCAACTTGCAACACCAAACCTGCAAAAACCCCCGATATCTGTCGATTTTACGGAAATCGGGGCGACCCATGGCGGTTCTAGGATGGGCTTTCGTGCCATAAAATAGTAATACATGACAGGAAAAAATTCTTACATGCGGTTCCGGTCAAACCGGGGCCCAAGAAGGGAGAACAAAAAATGACAGATAAGGTAATTGAAAACAACCAGGTAATCATTATGGGGAAAATCGTGAGCGACTTTGAATTCAGCCACGAGATTTTCGGAGAGGGCTTCTATATGGTGGACGTTGAGGTTGCAAGACTCAGCGATTCTTATGACATCATCCCCCTGATGGTTTCCGAAAGGCTTCTCGATGTGGAAGAGGATTATAAAGGGGCCTATGTGTGTGTGTCCGGGCAGTTCCGTTCCTATAACCGCCACGAAGAGAGAAAGAACCGACTGATTTTGTCCGTATTCGCAAGAGAGATTGAATTTGTGGAGGAACTGGAGGAAAGCTCCAAAACCAATCAGATTTATCTGGACGGCTATATCTGCAAGGAACCGGTTTACAGAAAGACTCCTCTGGGACGGGAAATTGCCGACGTGCTCCTGGCCGTAAACCGGCCGTACGGAAAATCCGATTATATCCCCTGTATCTGCTGGGGACGCAACGCCCGTTTCGCCGGCGGCTTCAACGTGGGAGAGCGCTGCGAAATCTGGGGCAGAATCCAGAGCCGTGAATATATGAAAAAAATCGGCGAGGACCAGCTGGAAAAAAGGATTGCCTATGAGGTGTCCGTCAGCAAGCTGGAGCTGGTTGAAGAATAATGGAAAATTATGAATAAACTGTACGGCTGCAATAAAAGTTGCATCGGCCTGATGCATATGGTATGATAAAAAATGGAAAAATGAGACAGTCCGCCGGGCAGGCCTGTTTGGCTGTCGCTGCCGGAGGGCGGGCGAACGGAAGAAGACGGCGGCTGCGGCCGCGTAAATACCGTAGAGGGGCGTACATATGGCAGAAGGAAAAGTATATATTTATGGGGGAACAGGACACGGCAAGTCGCCGGCAGCCATAGGCTGTGGGTTGATAGCGGCGGCCAAGGGCGCGCAGGTAGTGATTATCCAGTTCCTGAAGGGCAAGGGCCTGACGGAGAATGATTATCAGCGCAGGCTGGAGCCGGAGATCAAGCTGTTCCGTTTCGAAAAATCCGATGAAGATTTTGTAACTCTTCCCAAGGAAAAGCAGGAGGAAGAGGCCAGGAATATCAGAAACGGCCTGAATTATGCCAAAAAGGTGCTCAATACCGGAGAATGCGATATGCTGATCCTGGATGAGGTGCTGGGCCTGATTGATAATAAAATCATTACCGTGGAGGATTTGAAAAATGTCCTTGAATCCAGGGATGGTGAGACGGATATTATCATGACCGGGATTTCCCTGGATAAGGATGTATCCGCCCTGGCAGACTATGTTTCCGAGATACGCACAATCAAGTGACGGATCGGCAGCGGCTGTATGCCTCTGCGGAAGACCGCGTTGCAGGGATGCCTGCGTTATAACAAGGAAGCGGCGGCAGCGGGGCCGGATAAAAAAATCAAAGATTGGTTCCGCGGGGACTTTCCCTGCGGCGGCCGGAGAAGCGTGCGGGGCATGCTTCTCCGTTTTTTTTGGAGAAAGGAACACACATAATCATCACATCTGCGCGTTG
This sequence comes from Clostridium sp. KLE 1755, assembly GCF_000466465.2. Classification (NCBI taxonomy): domain Bacteria; kingdom Bacillati; phylum Bacillota; class Clostridia; order Eubacteriales; family Clostridiaceae; genus Clostridium; species Clostridium sp. KLE 1755. The sequence goes on along the minus strand of NZ_KE992671.1, from coordinate 118,168 downwards.
ACAGGAACCTGTGCGCGTGCTATGATTATTTCCAGATAGAGGTTGCGTGATTCAAGAGTAGCTTTTCCGATGTGACAGGCACAGTTGAGGAAGAGGGAAAGGGGAGAACGCCGAAAGAGAAAGGCTCCTGCGGCCGGAATCTTGGGCATAGGGTGAACAACCATATGACTGTCATCTATAACAGATGGGGCGCTATCATAAAAAGGAAATTTATCTCCGGCCGCCTCTGGATTTTTACATAAGCAGGATGGCCGGAGAATTTTTGTTGCTGCCGGCTGCACAAATCTGCAGCTGTGTGTCAGTTACCGTTTCTGCCGTATCCGGCAGCATTATATTCATGGTAACTTTCATCAGGCGGGCCGGAAGGCGCCGCCACATAAGAAACGCAGTACAGTGCGTAAACAAGGAGGAGCATATGGCAATTTTTACAGGAGCAGGCGTAGCGATTATCACCCCTTTTCATGAGGACGGAAGTGTCAATTACGAGAAGTTCGCTGAGCATATCGAGGCCCAGATTGCGGGCGGCACGGATGCCATCATTGTATGCGGGACTACAGGCGAGGCTTCCACGCTGACCCATGAGGAGCATCTGGAGGTAATCCGTTTCTGTGTGGAGCAGACGGCCGGAAGAATCCCGGTTATTGCAGGAACAGGATCCAACTGTACACAGACAGCGGTCTATCTTTCCCAGGAAGCGGAAAAAGCCGGAGTTGACGGTGTTCTGGTGGTAACTCCCTATTATAACAAGGCTACCCAGAAGGGGCTTTATGAGCATTTTAAAATCGTGGCGGAGGCCATCCATGTTCCCATGATTCTTTATAATATCCCGGGAAGAACCGGCGGCGTCAATATCCTTCCGGAAACGGTGGTAAGGCTGTGCAGGGAGGTTCCCAATATTGTCGGCGTAAAGGACGCAACCGGCAATATCAGCCAGGTGGCCCAGCTGATGAGCATGACGGGGGAGGATGTGGATCTTTACTCCGGCAATGACGATCAGGTAGTGCCGCTGCTTTCCCTTGGCGGAAAAGGCGTGATTTCCGTTCTTTCCAACGTGGCGCCCAGACAGACCCATGATATGTGCGCCAGATTTTTTGCAGGAGACGTGGCGGGCAGCCGGGAAATCCAGCTGAAGGCAATTCCGCTCTGCAAGGCATTATTCTGCGAGGTGAACCCGATCCCTGTTAAGAAGGCCATGAACCTGATGGGACTGGAGGCAGGTCCCTTAAGAAGGCCGCTGACGGAAATGGAAGAGGAAAATGCGGTGAAGCTGGAGAAGGCCATGAAGGATTTCGGCATCCTGTAATCCGTATTTCGTTTGGAAGAAAGGCGCGCGCCCCGGCGCGGATGGTAATGATATGGTAAAAATACTGATGCACGGCTGCAACGGCCACATGGGACAGGTGATTACCCGTCTGGTGGAAGCGGAAGCCGATATGGAAATAATAGCGGGAGTGGACGTATCCGACCACATTTCCAACGCTTATCCGGTTTATAAAAGCCTGGAGGATTACAGGCAGGCCTGCGGGCAGGACGGTTCCCTGCTGGCGGATGTGGCCATTGATTTTTCTTCGGCAGCCGCTGTGGATAAGCTGCTGGATTACTGTGAAGCACAGCTGATGCCCAGTGTGCTGTGCACTACGGGACTTTCCCCGGAGCAGCTGGAGCGGGTGAAGGCCCTTTCCCGTAAGACGGCGGTTTTGAAATCTGCCAATATGTCTCTGGGAATCAACCTGCTGCTGAAGCTTTTGAAGGAAGCGGCTGGCGTGCTGGCCCCGGCTGGCTTTGACATCGAAATTGTGGAAAAGCACCACAACCAGAAGGTGGATGCCCCCAGCGGCACCGCGCTGGCGCTGGCGGATTCCATCAATGAAGAATTTAATAATGAATACACCTATGTTTATGACAGAAGCACCAGAAGGCAGAAAAGAGACAAAAAAGAAATTGGACTTTCTGCGGTGCGCGGTGGTACAATAGTAGGAGATCATGACGTGATTTTCGCAGGGGAGGATGAGGTCATCACCTTTTCCCATACGGCATACTCCAAGAATGTATTTGCCAAGGGCGCCGTACAGGCGGCCAAATTCCTGAAGGGCAAGCCTGCGGGACTGTATGATATGAGTGATGTAATCGAAGGCGTGTAATGCGGACTTTGACTCCCGCGGCAGTCGCCAAATAGCCATGCAGGCATGGCTGCTTGGCTCGTTGCCCGCGGAAATAAAGGGAATCTGAGGATTCCCTTTTTTGTTAAGTCCAGAAGCGCCTGAGATCGGAAAGGGGTAAACAGCAAGTATGCAGGATTTGGAATTAACTTACCTGAAAAGTCTGTCCAAGCAGTTTCCCACCATTGCGGATGCTGCCACGGAAATAATTAACCTGCAGGCCATATTGAGCCTGCCGAAGGGAACGGAGCATTTTCTGACGGATATCCACGGGGAATATGAGCAGTTCAACCATGTGCTCAAGAACGGCTCCGGAAGCGTAAAGCGTAAAATCGACGAAGAATTCGGGAACACCTTAAGCAGCAGGGATAAGCGCAGCCTGGCGACACTGATTTATTATCCAAAGGAGAAGCTGGAGCTGATCATGCAGGAGGAGGACAGCCAGGAAAACCTGGAGGACTGGTTTAAAATCACCCTTCACAGGCTGGTGCAGATGACCAAGCGCGTAGCCTCCAAATATACCCGTTCCAAGGTTAGGAAAGCCCTTCCCAAGGATTTTTCCTATGTTATTGAGGAACTGATCACGGAAAAGGAAGAGGTGCAGGATAAGGAAGCGTATTATAACGAAATCATCCATACGATTATCCGCATCGGCAGGGCGCCGGAATTCATTATTGCCCTGTGTAATCTCGTACAGCGGCTTGTGATAGACCATCTGCATATTGTGGGGGATATTTTTGACAGGGGCAAGGGGCCTCACATTATTATGGATACCTTAAGCCAGTACCATTCGGTGGATATCCAGTGGGGTAACCATGACGTGGTATGGATGGGCGCGGCCAGCGGCCAGACCAGCTGCATCGCCAATATTATCCGGGTTTCCGCCCGGTATGGCAACCTGGATATCCTGGAGGAGGGCTATGGAATCAACCTGATCCCTCTTGCCACCTTTGCCATGAATACCTATGCGGACTCAGACTGCAGCGTTTTTTCCATCAAATACGGTGAAGATTACGACATGAAGGATATGGAGCTGGATATGAAGATGCACAAAGCCATTGCCATCATCCAGTTCAAGCTGGAGGGCCAGCTGATTCAGAAACGGCCGGAATTCGACATGGCCGACAGACTCCTTCTGGACAAAATAAATTATGAAAAAAATACGGTAACCATTAACGGTACGGAATATGCCATGAAGGACATGGATTTCCCCACCATTGACCCGGCCGACCCTTACCGGCTGACGGAGGAAGAAGAGCAGGTGGTGGAGAGGCTGCGCCATGCGTTTGTGCACTGCGAGAAGCTGCAGCGGCATGTACGTTTCCTTTTTTCCAAGGGAAGCCTGTACAAGGTATACAATTCCAACCTTCTTTACCACGGCTGCGTGCCCATGGATGAAGAGGGAAATTTCCTGAAGGTGAACGTCTACGGGAAGGAATACAGCGGAAAGGAGCTGTATGATATTCTGGATCACTATGCCAGAAAGGGCTATTACTCCCAGGATAAGGAGGAACGGGAAAAAGGGAAGGATATTATCTGGTATATCTGGACCGGCCCCAATTCCCCGGTCTTCGGAAAAGATAAAATGGCCACCTTCGAACGCTATTTCGTTGAGGATAAGAGCACCCATGTGGAGATAAAGAACAGCTATTACCGCCTGATGGACAACGAGGAGGTGCTTAACCGGATTCTGCGGGAATTCGGCCTGGACGAAAAATGCCACATCATCAACGGCCATGTCCCTGTAGAGCTGAAAAAGGGGGAAACGCCCATTAAATGCGGCGGAAAGCTTCTGATTATCGACGGCGGCTTTTCCAAGGCCTATCAGGGGAAAACAGGAATCGCAGGCTATACGCTGGTGGCAAATTCCCACGGCATGACGCTGGTGGCCCATGAACCTTTTGAATCGGCGGAGGCGGCCATTCGGAAGGAATCGGATATTTTTTCCGACTCCATTATTGTGGAAACGGCGCCCAGGCGGATCCGGGTTGCGGATACGGACATCGGCGCGGAGCTCAAGGAAAGCATCTGTTATCTGGAGGAGCTGCTTGCGGCCTACAGGGACGGTACGCTTATAGAAAAAGGCGTGTGATAAAAATAAAACTGTGCGGTATTTTCACAGTTACAGATATTTCATGTTACAGACGGCCTGATATGTACAGGGCAGGCGGGGCCTGCCCTGTTTGTGGTTAAAGGTTTGCGGTCAAAGACAGGAGGAAGCGGCAGGATTATTTATTGTTGGTAATATCCTTGACGCCGTTTGCCACTCCGTCAGCTGCATCCTTTACTGCATTTCCGGCATCATCGACAACATTGCCCACGGCATCGCCTGCGTCATCAATGGCATTTCCGGCGCCGTCAACGATATTGGAACCTTCGTTTGCAGTGCTGTTGCCGCCGGTGGTGCCGTTGTTGGTGCCGTTTATACCGGTAGTATCATTCAGGCCCGCGGTTTCGGTAGTGCCTTCCATGGTGCCTGTTTCATTCATACCTGTCGTATTTGTTTCATTTGCCGTTTCGTTGCCAGCAGTGCCGTTTCCAGCAGCGCCGTTTCCTGTGGTGTTGTTCATACCTGCTGTTTCTTCCGTAGCAGAAGCAGACTCTGTTGTATTTCCTGCCATGTCATCCGCGTTGTTTTTCTTACTGCCGCAGGCTGTAACACTGGCAAGCATCAGCAGAATCAGAGCTGCAGGTATTATTCTGTTCAGCTTTTTCATTTTGCTCACTCCTTTTTTCTTTGTGATTGGGTGTGTCTGTAAAACAGAAGCGCACTTTCGAACAAAATATCTGTCCGTTTTTTATTATGTTCGGAAAAATTCTTTTTATTCGGAAAAGGGAATTGTCAAATGGGATAAATTCGTGTAAAATATACCTAATTTTGTAAAAAAAAGTGTAACTGTTCAGTACCCCTCACAGTTACTGCTAAAATCCATCCTAAATCGCCTTTGGCGATGGATTTTAGCACTCCTGAATCATTTTCTTACGGTCAGCGAAGTAAATACGCTGACCTGCTGAACAGTTACAAAAAAGTTTACTAATTCAGAGGCAGGGAGATAAAAAAATGGAATTCAGACCATGTATAGATGTGCACAACGGAAAAGTGAAGCAGCTGGTTGGCGGGAGTGTGGCGGATATCAGTGACAGCGCGCAGGAAAATTTCGTGTCTGAGAAGGATGCGGCCTGGTATGCCAGGCTTTTTGAGGAAAAAAACCTGAAAAACGGGCATGTAATTCTTCTCAACAAGAAGGGAAGCCCCTATTATGAAAGCTCCAGGGAACAGGTCCTTTCAGCGCTCCGGGCATTCCCGGGAGGGCTGCAGGCCGGTGGCGGCATAACTGCGGAGAACGCCCATGAGTATCTGGACGCGGGCGCTTCCCATGTCATTGTCACTTCTTATGTATTCCGTGACGGGACGATTTCCTATGAGAATCTGAACCGCCTGCTGGAGAACGTGGGAAAGAAGAAACTGGTCCTGGATTTAAGCTGTCGGAAAAAGGACGGTTCCTATTATATCGTTACCGACCGGTGGCAGAAATATACGAAGGTGATCCTGAATGAGGATGTGCTTGACATGTTTGCCTCCTTCTGTGATGAATTCCTGATTCATGCGGTGGATGTGGAGGGCAAGGTATGCGGCATTGAAAAGGATCTGGTGGCGCTTCTGGGAAGATGGAACAGGATACCCATTACCTATGCCGGCGGAATCCGCTCCCTGGAGGATATCCGCAGCATTAAGGAGCTGGGCCGGAATAAGATACACATTACGGTGGGAAGCGCACTGAACCTTTACGGCGGCAGCCTGGATTTTGACAGGGTACAGGCATATGCGGAAGAGGAGCTGTGAGATACTCCGGCGGCTGTTAACTGTTTCTGGCACGTAAATGTGGCGGGCTGGCCGGAAGTGAAAAAATATGATGTTTCGTACAGAGATATAAAAGGAGCGTTCCGATTCGGCAGATGCCGGTTTCAGAACGCTCCTTTTTAAATTCAATGGTCGTTTCGGTACATGGGGAAGCGGAGCCATTGGTGGAATCCATTACAACTGTACAGCTTATTCTACAAATATATATTTGATCAAAAAAGGCACATTGTGATGGTTCGTGATAAGACAGGTCAACAGGATGCCTGATCTTATAATTTGGTTACGTTAACAGCCTGGGGTCCTTTTTCACCTTCGACAACATCGTATTCCACAGCTGCTCCCTCGTCCAGAGACTTAAAGCCGTCCATGTTCAGTCCGGAGTAGTGTACGAAAACATCATGTCCTGCTTCATCAGAGATGAAACCGTAACCCTTTTGGTTGTTAAACCACTTTACTGTACCTTTGTTCATTCTAGGATACCTCCGCAAAAAAATAAGAATTAGTATGTTGCCTTGCAACATAGTCAGAATATCACAAGAATATTCGAATGTAAAGTGCTTTTTTACGTTATACCACTTATTTTCTGAAAATATTTACCAGCAATTTTCCCGGCTTACGCTTCCTTATTCAGCCTTGAAAATACCAGTTCGTAGCCATCGTTTCCATAGTTCAGGGAACGGTTCACGCGGCTGATGGTGGCTGTGGATGCGCCGGTTTTCTCTGCGATATCCAGATAGGTTTTGTGATCACGCAGCATGGCGGCAACCTCAAAACGCTGGGAAAGGGAAAGGAGTTCATTTACGGTGCACAGATCTTCAAAAAAGCTGTAGCATTCCTCCTTATTCTCCAGTCTCAGAACAGCTTCGAACAGATGGTCCACTGCGTCTGTTTTTATTTTCTTGTTCATTTCTTTACCTCCGTACGATTCCTGTGTCTATCCAGGGAAGACAAAATATAGTTTACTTCTGTCCCTCATATACTGCGATTTTAACATACTAAAGTTTTAAAGTAAAGAAAAATGTCTGCGCCAGGAAGATTATGCTTGTCATGTAGTTTTCGATACTATATAATAAAGAACAGATATATATTATCATATATCCGGTTCCATATTTACAGTTTGGGAATTCCGGGCCGCGGTGTCCGTGCATGAAAGGGCGGAAGACAGGAGCAGAGAATGACGATTTCGACAGAAGATTTACTGAACAGCATTTTGAAAAGCCTTGACAGAATTGATTATGTAAAGCCGGAGGATATTCCCAATATTGATTTATATATGGATCAGGTAACCACGCTGATGGACAGCAAGCTGAAAAACAGCACCAGGAATCCGGACGGCGACAAGATCCTTACGAAGACGATGATCAATAACTATGCAAAGAACAATCTGCTTCCGCCCCCTGTGAAGAAGAAATATTCCAAGGAGCATGTTCTGATCCTGATTTTTATTTACTATTATAAAGGTGTGATGTCCATAAATGATATCCAGACCATTCTCCAGCCGATTACGGAACGGTATTTTAAGGGACAGTCCGATCTTACGCTGGAGGATATTTACAATGAGGTGTTCAGTCTGGAAAGGGAAGAGGTCGAGGTATTGAAGAAGGATCTGGTGGAGAAATTCACCAAAGCCGGCCAGACCTTCAAGGAGACGGAGGAAGAAGAGCGGAAGTTCCTGCAGCTGTTCTCTTTTGTCTGCATGCTCAGTTTTGATGTATATGTGAAAAAGCTGCTGATTGAAAAGCTTCTTGACGCATACAGCGCCGAACTGGCTCCTAAAGGGAAAAAAGGACAGCCTAAAAATGCCAGGGAAACTGCGGAAAATGGGCCTTCAGGTAATAATGCCTGAAAATTTACAGGATTTTTGTCAAACATTCTCTTGCCAATTTCGAAAAATGTGGTAAAATAATACCCATGGAGACATAGCTCAGCCGGGAGAGCGTTCGCCTCACACGCGAAAGGTCACGAGTTCGAGCCTCGTTGCCTCCATTTTTTTCGGAAAATTAATTTGGGCTCGTAGCTTAGCTGGGAAAGCGCTGCGTTCGCAACGCAGAGACCGAGGGTTCGAATCCCTTCGGGTCCACTCAAAAAGTTTAAATCCGAACTCTCTTACGGGGGTTCGGATTTTTTTATCGTTATACGGCGCTTACATACCCATGCTTTCATAGTGCAAAATCCCTCTGTAGAAAACAAATCTGGCGCCGAGAAGGCTGAAAAGACTTATCAGGACCAGTGCCGCGCACAGGGACAGCATATGCTGCCCGGTAAGGATCATTACCGGGACCATGCCGATAAAAGCGTAGGGCACAACAAAGAGCAGGATAAATTGCAGGATTTTGGGATAGATCATGATCGGATACCGGGCATAGGAGCCGATTTCGGTTATCATATAAGGAATGCTGGTCCTGCCGCCCGCATCGTACCAGAAGACCAGGCTGTTTGTAAGCAGGTAGCTGGACATACAGATTATGGTGCCGCAGAGGACAAAGAAAAGGCACATCAGCATGGACGCAGGACGGAAAATCCCCAGCCGGATCAGGCTGTAATTCAGGCTGATGAATCCGAACAGGACCACGCCGATCCCATGAAGCCCCATGCCGCCGCACAGCACCTGGTAAAAAGGCGAAACAGGGCGGGACAGGATGGTGTCGAAATTTCCGTTGAAAACCATGGAAGGCAACTGCCAGATCCCTTCAAACAGAACGCTGCACAGCCCTTCAGACAGGTAAAGAAAGGACATGATCAGATAGATCTCTTCCTGCTTCCAGCCGGCAATCGTTTTGATATTGCTGCAGATAATAAATGGAACCAGCATCCCGAAGAACCTTGTCACAACGCCGGAAAGCAGCATGAGCCAGAAGTTCAGCGGATATTCCATTTCTGTTTTTATGTACTGTTCCTTCATTTTCAAAAATATCTGTATCATTTCAGCCTCCTGCAATTATCAGGTTTTTGCGGATGTTTTTGTAGAACAATCCATGCAGCGCCAGAAAAATGCCGATCCAGAAGAATTGGACGGCGTATACCTGGAACAAGGGAACGTTCAGCTCCTGGCCCAGCAAGATGCTGATCGGGATCTGTATCATGTAGGGGAAGGGAGTCATATAGGCCATGCTTTTCAGCCAGCCCGGGAACATGACGATAGGGATCAGGGCGCCGGAAAAAAATTCAAATATGGCGTTGCGGGTCCAGCTGATGCCCAGATATCCTGTGGTATAAAAGCACAGCAGGCTGCACAGCTCGATGAGGAGGATGCGCAGCAGGAGGGCGCCCGCCATGCAGGGCAGGAATAAAACGATATTCTGCAAAGAGGGCACGAGCAGAAAACGGCCGAATAAAAGGAATCCCGCGGATGCTATGATCAGATTGAGCGCAAGCTGGGGCAGCAGGGTACCGGTCATTTCCGCAACGGACTGAGAGAGAAAGGAAACCGGACGGATGCATCTTTTCACAACGGTTCCATTTTTTATTTCCTTGGATAGCGCGTTCTCAGAGGACCAGCCCATGATATGGTTCAGGGTAAAGGCAATGAGCAGGTAGGAGTACATCTGGGCGGCGTCCATACCGCTGATGATGTGATCCGGCTGCTGCTGGTACAGGGCATGCCACAGAAGATACTGCCCTGCAAGCAGGACCATGGGAGACAGAAGATTAAGGAAGAAACTGGTCCGGTAGTACATCTGGCTCTGCAGGGACATTGCGGTCAGCTTCAGAAAGTTTCTCATAAGGCGGACGCCTCCTTTTCCCGGGAAAATATGTGGGAAACCACCGTATCGATATCCGGGGCCTGGATGGAAATATCTTCAATGTCAAAGGCCTGGGATACGGCATTCAGGACGGTTTCCGCCCCGTAGGCCTGCATGGGGTAATCGATGCGGGTGACGCGGCCTTCCCTGGAAATCCTGGCATCCGGAAGATATTTACGGATATCGGACTTCTGGACGCCGGTAACCCTGATGGAACGCTCATGGACATACTGCTGCTTCAAGGCATCCAGAGAACCGTTGTAAAAAAGCTTTCCGCCGGAAAGGACTATTGCGTCGTCACAGATTTCATCAATATCATCCAAATCGTGACTGGTGAGGAATATGCTGACGCCCTTTTCCTGATTCATCTGCCTCAGAAAACTGCGGATGGTATGCTTGATATTAATATCCAGGCCGATAGTCGGCTCGTCCAGGTATAAAAGCCTGGGAGAATGCAGGAAAGCCATGCCGATATCGGCCTTCATACGCTGGCCCAGGGAGAGCTTTCTTGCGGGAGAGGATAAAATCGGGGCAAGCTCCAGCAGCTGCACAATCATGTCATAGTTCTTCTTGTATTCTCCGGGATCCAGCCGGTACAGGGTTTTTACGGCCTGATAGCTTTCCTCGACGGGCAGGTCTGTCCAAAGATTGGATTTCTGGCCGAAGACAACGCCGATTTTCCGAAGATATTCCTTACCGCTTTCCCGGGGATGCCCGCCGTAAACTGTTACATCGCCGGCAGTGGGGGTGAGAATGCCGATCATGATTTTAATCAGGGTGGATTTTCCGGCGCCGTTTTCCCCGATGCAGGCCAGGGCCTGTCCCTCCTTCATTTGAAAGGAGATATCGTCCAGCGCTGTTTTTTCCGTCCATCTGGCATGTGCCAGGTTCCGGAAGGCGCCTTTAATTCCGGGCTCCTTTATATTCAGACGGTATATTTTTTTAACATGATTTACTTCCGCCATAATATCGGCCATGATAGTTCCCTCCGTTATTCTTCCATGCATAATGCGGCGAATATTTTTTGCAGCGTTAATGGCTTTATGGTAAATTCCGGGTCCTCCGGCAGGCTTTCTCCGGGCCGCAGGAGCACGGCGATGCTTTTGCTTCTTCCGAAATTCCCCATGTCATAGGATTCGTATTTTGAGGCAAGGGCTTCTGTTTTTTCTTTCAGGCCGCTGATGAGGAAACTGCGTCCCAGCAGCTGTTGGGTATTTTCCATGAGGCGTATTCTGCCGCAGTCCAGCGTGGATTTCAGGTAAAAATCCAGGAAAATCACTTCTTCCGTAAGATCGGAGACTTCATCAATGAGATGGGTGGCGATCACAAAAGCGCGGCCGCTGCCGGAAAATTCATCCAAAAGCATTTGGTAAAATTTTTCCCTGCTGAGGGTATCCATGCCGGCTTCCGGTTCATCCAGAAATGTAAAATCAGCTTTGCTCGCCAGGGCGGCAATAATGGATGTCATGGACATCATGCCTTTTGACAGCTCGCCCAGTTTTTTGTCCGGGGAAAGCTGATAGCGGCCGGCCAGCGTTTCCGCCAGACTGCTGTCCCAGCCGGGGCAGATGTGTGACAGCTCCTGGAAATAGCCGGAAAGGCTCTGGGCGCCGCGTCCTTTTTCCTGTATGGTCAGAGAAAGATCCTCCGGAAAAAAGACGCGCCCGAGAGTCAGCTCCAATTCCCGGCCGTTGTCATCATATAGATGGACGGTTCCGGCGTCCGGGAGGAGCTGTTTGGATAAAATGGAGAACAGGGTGGTTTTGCCTACGCCGATTCTTCCTGTGAGGCCGTAGATTTTGCCCTTTTCCAGGGTGAGTTGAAGCTGATCCAGTACTTTTTTTCCGTTACATAGTTTGGTGATGTTTTCTGCTTGCAGTTTCATGAAGAATTAGACTCCTTTTTTATGGTTAGGGCCGCGTCCGGCGGCAGGATATTCAAATTGGGGCCGCCTCTCCGGAAGGAGAAAGGTAAGCCGCGAAAGGCAGCTGCGTAGGGGGAGAGGAGGAAAATTACGCAAAGTCTCCGCCGGTTTCAATTGTGCGTATCACTTCTTCTTTGGAAAGGCCGATGCTGGCGGCTTCCTGAAGCAGCTTCGGGATATACTGCTCTTTGAATAATTTTCTGCGCTTTTCAAGAATCTGCTCCCTGGCGCCGGGGGAAACGAACATCCCGATGCCCCTTTTTTTGTAAAGGATTCCTTCCGCAACTAAAAGGCTGATTCCCTTGGCAGCGGTTGCCGGGTTGATGGTATACTGCTTTGTCAGCTCATTGGTGCTGGGGACTTTTTCATCTTCCAGCAGAATTCCGCGCAGGATGTCCGTCTCTATGATTTCGCTGATTTGGAGATAGATGGATTTGTCGGAGTTAAGGAATGTATTCATCAATATGGCTCCTTGTGATGTGGTTAACTACTTATGTAGATAACCATATCACAAGGAGAGGGGGACTGTCAATGATGGGGGAGGAAGTTTTTATGGCAAATCGGAAAAATTATTTATCATGGAGTCCAGAAAATCGGCTGTTATTTTCCAAACTGGAATTTAGTGCAGCTCCGAATTGCGCCGACCCGGTAATTATGGTAAAATAAAAACAAAATTTGGGGAAAGAAGGTATTAGGTTATGGACAGAGAAGTATTGGATTTTGTAGTGAAAAAAACACATGAATTAATGGACGCTGCATCCTGCAGCAGCGAGGCGAAGGCGGCGGCCCAGGTTTGGCTGGATGCGGTCGGGACTGACAGGGAGGCGGCGGAGACGGCGAAGTATATTGCTGAGCTGGAAGCGGATATCGTGACGGTTGACGGATTAATCAGTTTTGCGCAGTCCGAAGCAGGAGCCAGTGTTTTCGGGGCTGACAATGCAAAAAATATTGCGGCCCATGCCAGGGAAATTAAGGCGGCCGGGGCTAAATATTGTGACTGTCCGGCCTGTGCGGCCGTGGAGGCGATTCTTGAAAAGAAAGAGCTGATGCAGTAGACAGATGTGAAAAACCACAACAGTCTGTGATTTGAAAAAAGAAATGTATTTTTGCAGGGCATCAATCAGAAATGAGGGGTGCCCATTCTGATGCATGTGAGGAAAGAGGAGCGTATGATTAACAGAGAAGACATGCTGGAGCTTACGAGGCGGATGACGCTTTCGCGGACTTCCATAACGAGGATTGCAGGGTGTTATGTGGACAGGGACGGGGAATTTGAGGGAAGTTTTAATACGAATTTTTTGAAATTATCTTCACCGGAAAGAGCGAAAAAGCTGGAACTGGCCAAAACCATTCCCTTTTCGGCAACCAATGTAAATCTGAAGGATTATGAATTCCCGGATAGCGTGCAGAAACCGGGGAGTATGTGGCAGATGCTTATGGCAATGAAGGCGTGCGGGTTGAAGAATGACGCTCTGATGGATACTTTTTATGATATGGTTATGGAACATTATCATGCGGCTTCGGAGTATGCAATCCTTGTTTTCCATGACTGCTATGATATCCCGGCAAAGGCTTCCGACAAGGAGCGGCTTTGGGAATCGGAAGAGGTATTTGAATATCTGATATGCGCGATTTGCCCGCTGGTGGGGGAATATGAACCGGGAAAGCCGGAGTGCGGTTTTTTATTCCCTGCTTATATTGACAGGTGCGGGGATTCGGGGCGGATTCATGTATTTCAGGAGGATGCGCGGCGGCCCCACGGGGAGATACTGGATATTTTGGGAATTGGGGACGGGCGAAGCCATACATCTTTGCATGAAAAATCCGGAAGAGGACTGCATGGATGAATATGGAAGAAGGAAATCTGAACATAGATAACAAATGATGAAGTGAAAAAAACTCCGGCGCACGTACATTTCTGCTGAAATGGCAATGCGCCGGAGGGTCAGAAGCTGATATTAGTAAATTGAATTATTTTTGTCTTCTTGCTGCCCGGATTCCGTTTGGGTATTATTGCTGCTTTCCGCCGCCCCGAGCGTAACGGATAAGGTTTTTTCCGTATAAGTTCCGCCGGTGGCAGGGATTTTAACTGTGATTTCCACGGTTTCTCCAGCGGGATAATACTGCAGAAGTTCGGTCAGCTCCTGAATCTGTGTGATAGTTTTGCCGTCAAAGCCGGTAATCACATAGCCTTTTTTGATCCCGGCTTTATCTGCGCCGCTTCCTGGCGTTACGCTGGCTACATAGACGCCGGAAGGAATGCCATAAATGCTGTTAACAGATTCATTTACGGTAAGGCCGGAAATGCCGATGCTGGATTTCTGATCCGCGCTTACCTTAGTGCGGGTGGTTTCGTTCATGAGGTTTTCAATAATATCGGAAACTCTTGACATGGGGATGGCATAACCCATGCCTTCTACCTCGGTGCTGGCCATTTTGGCGGAGTTTATGCCGATGACTTCACCCTTCATGTTAACAAGCGCGCCTCCGCTGTTGCCGGGATTGATGGCGGCATCTGTCTGGATATAGGTAGGCAGGGCGGAAACGTCAGCAGAGGTATTTACCACCTGGGTATTGGAGCCCATGGTACGGTTCGTAGCGCTTACGATACCTGTGGTGACTGATTGGCCGTAGCCCAGTGCGTTGCCGATGGCTACCACTTGTTCGCCCACTTTCAGGGAATCGGAATCACCGATGGATGCAACGGCAATTTGCGACATGGTATCCGCTGAAATGCTTTCAAGAGGAACCGCAATTACGGCCAGATCGTTTGCGGGATCCGTACCCTTAACATTTGCTTCGTAAACCTGGTTGTCGATGAAGCCTGCGGAAAGCGTATCCGCGTTTTCAATGACATGGTTGTTGGTTACGATTAAAAGCTCGGTATCATTTTTACCGATGATAATGCCGGAACCCCGGCTTTCTGTTTCCTGAGGAATGGTCTGTCCTCCGTAACCGAACATGCTGAAGTAATTTTGTATCTCCTGAACGGATTTATTGGTGATGGAAACTATGGAGGGCATGACGGTTTCCGCAATATCCGATACATCAAGGCTGCCCTTTTCAGACGCTGCGCCGGGGATGGCGGCTGCCTTTAAAAGGCTGGCGGAGGTGTTTTCTGCGGCAGCAGTATTATCTGAAGTCTCCGTAGGGCCGATGAGTGTGTTGACAGCCTGGAAGGAGCCTGCGGCAACACTGCCAAAGAGCGCGGCGCTTAAAGTTATGGCGCCGATTTTTTTTACAAGCTTCCCTGCTTTTCCGGTTTTTTTAGGGCCTGAAGGTCTGTTGGAGGCCGGCCCGCCGGTTTCCGGCATCTGGTAATAATCATACATCTGGTTTCTGTTTTCATAGTTATTATTCTGATATTCAAACATAATGGTCAACTCCTTTTCACCTTTTTTATGAAAGAATCTTTATCTCCTGTTTCTAAGATGTAGTATAAAAAGAAATTGTGATGGAATTATTATGGAATTGTGATGAGAGTGCGAAAAAAATGTGGTAATTTTGTGTTTGCTGCCTGAACTGTCAGCTTTGCTCATGCAGAAGAAAATGAACGCGGCAGGGTTTTATAAAGGAACAGAGTGTCCGGGCGGCTTTTACCTTAAGGTATTTGCTTTGTAATCAGGCAATATACCGGAAAAGATTGCGCAGTCAGCCGTTGCATGCTAGAATGCAATTAGTATGTGAATAAAGATGAAACCTGTTGTATGGGGGGGGCAAAGGAGGAGATGCTTTTTTGGCTGTATACGGAAAAGCTTAAGTCTGAGGCATGAAATATAACGGAACAGCTGGGAAAATGGTGTGGGAGGTACACGATGAGAAAATTTGATGACCCAAGAACGCGGAATCTGGCAAATGAAATAGAACGGCAGTATGGAAATCTGAGGAAATTTTCACAGAGAATTGAAATACCCTACAGTTCACTGGTATCAATGCTGAATAACGGGGCATATACCATGAGCTATGGTACAATGTTAAAAATATGCATGCTGCTGGAGCTTGATCCCATTGATTTTACGCCGCTTACGGGTAGCAGGAGTATGGGTGAACATCTTTTGGAGAAACAGATTATGGACACCTTTTCCAGGTTCAACCAGGAGGGAAAAAGAAAGGTTATGGAGCTTCTGGAAATTTATGTACAGATAGAAAAGTATACAGTATCATTTTCCCGGGTTCCCGACGGCGGAAATCAGGAACAGGAAGTATAGGGGGCGGGGATACAGGGACAGGCCGGCTGTTGGGGATTGATTCCCATTTGACAAAACCATTGGAGGCAAAAATACAATTGAAAAATCTGAAAGTATCATGGAAACTGTTTATTTCATATGCAGTATTGCTTGTATTGCTTGTTGCGGGCTGTGCTGTCAGCATAGCTCACCTGGCGGGGCTGGGCAGACAGATAGAAACCTTTTATGAGGGGCCTTTTATCGTAAATGACAGCGCAAATATTGTGAATTCCAATTTTGAGAGGATGCAGAAGGCTGTTTATCGTGCAATTGCTAATTCTGATCCGGAAATAACGGCGGAAGCTATTGCCAACGCGAGGGATTCGGCTGCGATTATCCAGGAACAGCTGCCAGTGATAAAGGAACATTTCCTTGGGGATAAGGATATTATTGCCCGTTTGGAAGCGGCTCTCACAGAGCTTGAACCGATGCGGAAAAATGTTCTGGAGCTGGCAACCCTGAACAGGCGGGAAGAAGCAGCAGATTATATGGAGCATAACAATATACTGGTGATTAAGAAAGCCCAGGCAGAGCTGGAGCTTCTGATAGAAAGCGGAAAGACCAGGGGGAACAGCCTGGTGGATGGCTTAAGAAGCAGGCAGAGGAAGGCTGTTGTCACACTGTTTTTACTTGGAAGCATCAGCGTGGCTGTCAGCATCGTTTTTGGTATATACATAACACGCGGTATTACGCGGCCGGTAGCCCAGCTGGAAAAAGCCGCCCGTAATCTGGCGGAGGGGAAGTTATCCGATGTGAAGATTGATTATCAGTCAAAGGATGAATTGGGAGTACTGGCTGATGATATGCGGGGGATGGTATATCTGCTTTCAAATGTAATACGTGACGAATCCAGCTTGCTGAAGGAAATGGCGGCCGGTAATTTTAATGTGCACAGTAATTTTGAAAGCAGTTATGTAGGGGAACTGAAGCAGCTTCTGCTGTCCATGCATGAGATTAACGTCAGGATGAGCGGGACTTTGCTTCAAATCAGGCAGGCTTCCGCCGAAGTGGCGTCCGGTTCGGAGCAGGTGGCCTCCGGCGCCCAGAGCCTGGCCCGGGGCGCGTCGGAACAGGCTGTTTCCGTAGAAGAGCTTTCCAGTACGATTAGCGGGATATCGGTCCGGGTGGAAGAAAATGCCCGGAATGCAAAACAGGCTAATGTGGAGGCGCAGAAGGTAAAGGCCGGAACACAGGAAAGCAGCAGATATATGGAAGACATGCTGTGTGCAATGATGGAAATAAGCGACAGTTCAAAAGAAATTATAAAAATAATAAAAACGATTGAAGATATTTCCTTTCAGACGAATATCCTTGCCCTGAATGCAGCTGTGGAAGCAGCGCGGGCAGGCGCCCAGGGAAGAGGTTTTTCCGTGGTGGCCGGAGAAATACGGAAATTGGCAAATCAGGCGTCGGCAGCTTCCAAAAATACGGCCGCTTTCATAGAAAAAAATTTGCGGAACATAGAAAATGGGAAAAATACGGCGAACAAAACGGCAGGTGCATTAGCTGAAGCGGTAAGAGGGGTTGACCGGATAACCAATGCGCTTAATACGATTGCCGGGGCATCCGAAGGCCAGGCAGCGGCTGTCCGCCAGGTTATGGAAAGCATGAATGAAATATCCTGTGTTATCCAGTCGAACTCCTCCACGGCGGAGGAGAGCGCGGCTGCAAGCGAGGAGCTTTCTTCCCAGGCGCAGTTATTGAGTTATCTGGCGGAGCAGTTCAAACTGAAGGAATTGCAGGAGTGTATCTGATATGAATATGCAACAGGCGCAGATGATTATCTGCGCCTGTTGTGCCTTTTATATTAAAGAGGCGTATAATAGTAACATTTAGAATGTTTTTATTGCAGGATATTATCTATTGGTATATTGAATGTATATATCTAATGGCGTATAATTTTTCTCAATATAATTTACAGGTAACTACAAATGAGAAAAAATTTATACGTTTTGGAAATTTTACAATATTTTTGCCAGGATAAAGATTTAGTTGAATTTTTCAGTAAAGATGAGATGTTGATAGGATATTGTCCAATTATATACGTACCAAGAGAGTTTTGGTATGTTATTGTGGAATCGGTGGCAGTGGATTTGTTTAAACTGAAGCTGACATGTGATTTTAATAATGGAAGCTGTAATATAAAAACTGACATGGATGGAAGACTGTATCCTTATGCCGGTTTGTTTCACTGATGAACATAGCTTTTCAGGCCAATTACTGCATGTGGCAAATTCTTTTCCGGTTTCCGGGGGAGGCTGCCTGTCCTGAGCTGGAATCATTTCAGAAATATATCTAAAATAGTAAAAATTGAACAATAGAAGAGGAACAGCTAATCTGGGGGAAATTTCAGGTTAGCTGTTTTTTTCTCAAGGAGATTCCTTCAGGCATCTTTTTTTGTGCGGCGTGAACACTTTCGCCTGCCCGCAAAGGAATGGAGGGACTGAGAAAGGAACGTATGCCGATTTCAGCAGTAAAAGGCGCTGTTTTCATCATGCATGGAGGATGCGGGATATTTTTGCATATAATTTTAGTAAGACAGGTGAGTTCACCAGAGTAAAACCGGTATGAATCGGACGGAGCTGTCTGTAAAAGGGACTGTGGTTTGTGAAAATGGTTCTATGTCCCTGGTTTACATTGCGGAAGACGGGACAGAAATACTGGTTTATGACGGAGAAGGCGGAGAAATAGACATCGCAGTTGAAGTATCAAAAGGAAAAGGCAAACTGTACTTTGTCGGCGATAATGCAGTGTATACTTTTTCAATGGAAATAAGCAACCATTGGATTTTATGTTATATGTGACCGTATCCGGCTGGCGGAAATAACGGCAAATAATGATACCCGTATTCATGTATTAGGTACTATGGAAAGCGATATGCTAACAGGCAGCTATTTTGTGGGTTTTGATCTTGAGGGCAGCTATATAGTGACTATTAGTGCGAGACAGCATACCGGTAAATTCAGTATTTGCGCCATAGAAAAAGAGGGATAACGGTATCGGTGAAAATGCTCAAAACCGATATGGCGGCCACAAAATATGCTATAATGAAAGTCATGATACATTTTTTGAGGGAGAAATGGTATGCCAGTATATAATATCGGGATTTGTGACGATGATAAAAATATGTGCTGCGAACTGGAAAGTATGCTGATTGATATTTTTCGGGAATTTAATGTACATGTAGAAATTGAACCCTGGTATTCAGGAGAAACCCTGTGTAAGCATCTTGAAATGGGGAATGCGTTTGACCTTCTCTTTTTAGATATTGAGCTTCTGACGTTGAATGGTGTGGAGGTGGGAAAATTTATCCGTGAAAGCCTGAATGATATTAAAACAAAAATTATTTTCATTTCCTATCATAAAGGGTACGCCATGCAGTTGTTCAGTGTACAACCCCTGGATTTTATCGAGAAACCGTTAGAATATGATGCTGTTAAAAAAGCAGTGGGGATTTTTCTGAAAATAGAGGGCCTGGGGAAGATATTTTTAGAATACCGGAATGGAAATGTGTTTTGTCGTGAATGGTGTGAAAATATTATTTATATTACCAGCGATAACAGAAAAGTTTAGATTGTTGCCTTTCAGGGGATAAAAGAATTTTATGGTAAAATAAAAGCAGTTCTTACCCAACTGCCGCCAAATTTCCTGCAAATCCACCAATCATATGTCATTAACCAGGATTATGTGATTGAATATACATACGAACGGGTAAAAATGTTTAATGGGGATGAACTGAATATCAGCAGACGCTACCGGAACCAGGTCAGAAATCAGATAATTGATAACAGAAGGAGCCAGGGATGAGTATACATGATATTTTGATCGCCGCCGTAACAAATCTCTTCCGTATCTATATTGTCTGGAAGTTTGTCGGTCTTTTTCTTACTGAAAGAAAGGCAGGAAAAAGAACTGAAGTAATCGCTTATGTGATATTTTATGTGATAAGTTTTGGCATGTTTCTGATTTTTCATTATCCAATCGTGAATATTGCCACGAATCTGATATGTCTTTTTTGGTTACCCTTCTTTATGATGGCAGCATCCGCAAGAAAATAACTACAACCGTGCTTATTTACACGATAAATATGGTGAGCGATATTCTCGCAAGCTTCCTTTTCTTTGATTATAAAGTCGGACAGACAACGCCGCAGTTATTTTCTATTGTAACAGTCCTTTTAATCCAAATCTCAGAACTTATTGCTGCACGGCTCCTGGATAATAAAGCGAAACAGGAGTATACGCGGGGGATAAAATACCTTCTTATAATACCGGTATTAAGCATAATAATGCTTTTTATGCTGATTAGCTTTAACCTGAATAACAGATTTCTGCTTGTATGTGAGAGCATGGGAATACTGCTTATTAATATCGTTGTATTTTATTTGTATAATATGCTTATGGAAGTGCATCATCAGCTCCGTGAAAAAGAGATGATGGAGTTAAAGGTAAAAGTTTATTCCAGCCAGTTGGAAACAATCACGCAGACGCAGAAAAAAATCAGGCGGCTGCGGCATGATATGGTCCATCATATTATGCAGCTGTATAGTATGGCTTCGCTTAATAAGAACGCGGAAATGTTGGAATATCTTGATAAAATGGAGCAGGCAATGATAAATCCCAGGGAGCATGTCAGTTCGGGGAATAAGGATATCGATGGTATTCTCAATTTTATGCTGGAGAAAGCGGTATCTATTCTTAAAAAAGTTGATGTTCAGGTCAAAATACCGGAGGATTTGCATACCTGTTCATTTGAGCTGGCGGTTATTCTTGGAAATATTATTGATAATGCGATTGAAGCAGCACGGCAGACGGAGGTTAAATGGCTGTCCCTGCAAATTACCGCGGATAAAGGGATACTTTTTATTCGGGTATCCAATTCATATTGTGGCTGCATTAAGACCTCAGGCAATAAACTTCTAACGTCAAAAGAGGATAAGGAAAACCATGGCCTGGGACTGGATAGCGTAAAGGATATGATTAAAAAGTATAATGGTGATATGAAAATAACCTGCGATAAAAATATATTTACAGTGGATATATTACTTTATCTTACGGTGAAACGTGGCTGAATGATTTTATATTGCTGGTCAGAAAATACCTTTGTGGGAAGCGTTATTTTTTAGAACAGTTATGTTTATATATGAAAGCATTGACGCTTCTTAGGGGCATTTTCATAAGTGACAAAAAATAATAAAAAAATCACAAAACATATTTTTGCAAAAATTAAAAAAACATATTGACAGATTTGGGATTTTTTTGTATACTAACATTCGTCGGTTGGAGCGAAAGCCCGGACGACATAAGAAAGCTTCGGGGTGTGGCTCAGGTGGTAGAGCGCTACTTTAGGGAAGTAGAGGCCGCAAGTTCAAGTCTTGTCACTCCGATGGAAAAAGCCTGGTTTTTACCAGGCTTTTTTGTTGCCCATAAAATGAACGTTGTGCCTTTGCAGTTTATTCCATATACAGATTACGATATTTCAAACCAATAATAAGGGCGCTTCTTGAATAAATAGAAACTGCATTTTTCTGCTGCCATGCGGGAGGCGGAATTAGATTCCACGCAGTCCCACTGTACTGTCAGGTTTTCTTCAGAACAGCTGCTGAGCATATGCTCTGTGAGAAAGGCGGCGATGTCGCGCCTTCTGTACGTTTCTTCCACTTCAATATCCACAGCTATTATATTTTCATATCTTGCGGAGCCGAAAATGATACCAACGATTCTTCCTGCTTTTCGTTTTTTATTGTTTTGGAGTTTCCGGCCACAGCGGAATATTTTTCCGTCTGTACCCATAGCGGTTCTTTCTTTATTTTTATGATGAAAAATATCCTACGGTATATTATGATTAATACATCAGGATTAGTAGAAAAGCATTGGCTTTGTCGGATGAAAATCCGCAGAAAGCCAAAGAAGAGGAGAATACAGGGAATGAGAGTTTTATTTATTGGCAACAGCCACACCTATTTTAATGATATGCCGGAGATTTTTGCGGAGCTTGCAAGAAAGAAAGGGATTGCCTGTGAGGTGACAATGCTCACCCATGGCGGCTGGTTCCTCCATCAGCATCAGAAGGAGCCGGAGGTCAGGTTTAACATTCTTTATGGAAATTATGATTATGTGGTCCTTCAGGAACATGCCCATCCGTTCGGGCCGAAGGAGGACATGCTTGAAGCGGCAAAGTCGATTAATCAATGGATTCAGGAAGCCGGAAGCACACCGGTTGCCTATATGACCTGGGCTGAGAAAACGAATGAAGCCGGACAGCAGAAAATGACGGAGACATACCGGGAAATGGCGGAACAGCTGGGGGCCGTGCTTGCGCCGGTGGGCGAGGAATGGTGGCAGTATAAGCAGGCCCATCCGGAAACGGAAATGTATGCGCCTGACGGCGAGCATGCCTCAGAGACCGGTTCCAGGCTGGCTGCGGAAATCCTGCTGCGGGTAATTCTGGAGCATGACGCGGGGAAAGGCCTTACGGCGGATAGGCCCGCACAGACCGTGTGAATGCGTGGCGGCAGGTATCAGGCCTGCGTCCTGAGAATCCCGCGCAGAAAAGCTTGCGCACCTGCAATGTCACTGGTGTCAGGATGTCCCTTGGCAATCCCGCCGATAAGCTTCCAGGGGCCGAAGGTATCAAACCCTTTACATTGGTAATTCCCCAATACGGTACAGCCATAGCCTTCCAGAAGGGAGGAAAAGGCTGTGCCGTATTTTTTCTGGTTGGCGCCGCTGGTCAGAAGTGTAAAAACCCTGCGGCCCTTCAGCTCCTTTTGGTGAGCCTCCAGGAAAGACTGCATTGAGGCATGGGGCCTGCCCATATAAATGCCGGAGGCCAGGCCGATGAGCTCGTAATGGGAAAGTTCCGGGAGGCAGTTCTCTGACAGAGGCATAACAGCAATGTCAGACAGCTGTGCAGCAGCTTTTTTTACAAGGGTCTCCGTGTTCTGATGATGACTGGAGCAGTACAGGATCAGGCATCTTTTTTTTCGGACTTCAGGGGCCGCTTTTGATTTATTCATTTGGAATTCCTCCTTTGGGGGCGTTTCCATGCGCCGGTCCCATGGAGACAGACGTGCGGAAACAATCAGTGTTTTCATGGGGCATACAGGGGAGCGACACATACAGAGGAGCAGCACATACAAAGGAACAGCACATACGGAGGTTCAAGCCGCAGAAAACAGGCCGATCCAGGTATGAATGAGCGCACATCCAAGCATCATTGCAGATAAAATCCGGTGCTGCTGCAGTTTTCGCCTCTCGTCCCGGCAGGTGTGGCACAGGGTTATCAGGACAAGCATGCACAGAAACAGGCAGCCTCCCGACAGATAGCCTGGCAGCCGTGCCGTCTGGGACAGCCGCGTCGCCTGGGACAGCCCTGCAGTCTGGGACAACCACATTGCCCGTGGCGTCCGCAGCACGAAAAAAATGTGAACCGGGCAGAGGAGGAAAAGCACGGCGGATAAAGGCTTATGCAGCTTCATAAAAAGCCGGTCTGCTTTTTTCAGGCCGAATTTCCTGGATGCGGCCTTGGCAAGCAGGAGGAGAAAGCATAAAAAGCACAGGATTCCCATAAAAATTCCCATTCGTCAGTCCTCCTTTTTCAGTGAGGTGAGCAGCAGGCGGAAGCCGTACTGCAGAAAGTCCGACCTTTTCATTCCCATCCTGTTTTCAATATAGGTTTCTTTTTCATAGGCCATGGGGATCAGGCTGCCCAACGAGGCCCACAGGGTAAAAACAGCGGGCAGGATGGAGAGATCCTGCCGCAGGTATTTTTCCCGGATTCCCTGCTCAAAACATGCAGCTAGGATATCGTTGATCTCCTCGCCCACGTCATAAATCCGGCGGAGGATTTCACTTTCCACTAAAGCCTGCTCGTCAACGCTTATATATCCCAGTATACTTGTAAAATACATAGGCTTGCCGGCATAAAGGGAACACAGTCTGTTACAGACCGCAAAGTACCTGCTTTCAAAATCCGGGTTTTCCCGGATGCAGTCACGCAGGGTATCCCTCAGACTGCACATGTAGCTGTGAATAATGTAGTTATATATTTCATCCTTGCTATGGAAATAAACATATATGGTTGATTTGCTGTATTCCGCAGCCCTGGAAATATCGTCCATGGTGGTCTGGCACATGCCCTTTTCGGAAAAAAGCTTCTCCGCGGCAGCCAGGATATTCTGCTGATGAAAGCGGACTAAGTGTTCTTTTTTCATATTTTTCATCCTTACTATACTGATATTATGATAATCGTACTATGAGTTCGATTTTCTGTCAAGGACGACTGCCAATATTTTACTCAGAAAATCAGATACAAGGCCATTGACAGATAATAATACAACTGTTATAGTGATGTGCATAACAGCATATCAGCCAGCTGATGAAGGAGGGACCGAGATGTGAAAATTGTGGTATCAAACAACTATGACGGCCCGATTTACGAGCAGATAAAAAGCCAGATACTTCAGGCAATACTGTCCCGGGAGCTTATGCCGGGAGATATCCTGCCCTCACTGCGTTCCCTGGCCAGAGATCTCAAGGTGGGGGTGCTCACGATTAACCGCGCTTATACCGAGCTGGAAAGTGAGGGCTACATAGAGAATATCCAGGGAAAGGGCTGCTTTGTCGCCCAGAGCAGTGAGGAACTGATTAGAAACCACCTGATAGGGGAGGCCAGGGCGATGTTCGCCGACGCCATCCGGGAGGCGAGGAAAGCCGGAGCCGGCGATGCACAGATAACCGACCTGTTCAGACAATGTATGGAGGAAAAAATAAATGGATAGCATGCTGCATGTGGAGGCATTGGAAAAATCATACGCGGATTTCAGGCTGGATAATATCAGCTTTGATCTGCCCGAAGGCTATATCATGGGCCTGATCGGCCCTAACGGCTCCGGTAAAACGACGACAATTAAAGCGATACTGAATATGACGGAACGCGAAGGCGGGAAAATAACCGTGTTCGGAAAAGACAATATTGCCTCCGAGCAGGAGATAAAGAAGGATATCGGCGCTGTTTTTGATTCCAGCAGCTTTGTGGATGAGTGGACGATGGCTGATGTGGAAAAAGCCTACACGCTTTTTTATCCCGCCTGGGATTCTGAGAAATATTGGTCCCTGCTTTCCAGGTTCAGGATTGGCAAGACAAAGAAGGTGAAAGAACTGTCAAAGGGAATGCAGATGAAGCTCATGCTTGCCTGCGCCTTTTCTTACGACGCCAGGCTTCTGATTCTTGACGAACCCACAAGCGGCCTGGATCCGGTATCCCGTGACGAGCTGCTGGATATCCTGTGTGAGTATATTGAGGACGGCCGCCGAAGCGTGCTTTTTTCCACCCACATTACACCTGATCTGGAAAAAATCGCAGACTACATCACCTATATCCACCTGGGACAGCTGATTTTTACAGGAACAAAGGAGGATTTTGCGGACAGCTTCCGCGTTGTGAGGGGAGACAGGAAGGAGCTTACCCCCAGACTGGAGGCCCGGCTCATCGGACTGCGCACTTTCCCCACAGGCTTTGAGGCGCTGATCAGGAAAGAGGATTTGGCCGCTGCCGGCCGCCTGGAATGTGTTCCTGCATCCATTGATGATATTGTGGTCTTTATGAGCAGACAGACCGACAGAAACAGTCAGGAGGAAAACATATGAACCCTGCTATGAAATGTATGAAACTTGATTTTATGCTGCTGAAGCCCTATGCAAAATCCGTGCTGCTGGTGCTTCTTGTACCGCTGATGTTTCCTTTTTTTACAGGATCCTTGCTGGAAGGGCTGTCCTTCGGCGTTACGGTGACGGCCATGACGACAGCGTACACCTTCTCCATATCTGAAAAAAATGGGATGGAGCGGTTTTACGGCTTCCTGCCCGTGGGCAGGGGAAGCCTGGTAGCGGGCAGATATCTTGCCGTATTCGGAATCGGTTACCTGGCGCTGCTTTTGGAAACGGCGCTGCAGAGCGCAATTCTGCTCTGGGCGGTAAAGTCCCCGCCGTCGGGCGGCGATCTGCTTTCTTCCCTGCTTCTTGGCATGCTGCTGTTTACCATATACGCAGGGGTACAGCTGCCCGGATATTATAAGTACGGCTCGATTAGAGGAAAAATATTTATGTTTATTCCCACTGTCGGCTTTCTTGTATTTTATTATCTGGCAGGAAAGCTGGGGATAGGCGAAGCATGGCAGCTTCTTTCCCGTCCCGCCGCCGCTGCGGGCTGCGTATTGACGCTGTCGGCCTGTATCATTGGAATTTCCGCGGCGTTTTCCATACGGATTGTAAACAAAACCGGCCGTTAGAATAAAGGTCGGAGGGTAAGGGCCGGTCTGCCGCGTGCAGGCCGGCTTTTTTCTTAAAAAAGCAAGATTGATGAAAAATGTC
Organism: Clostridium sp. KLE 1755; assembly: GCF_000466465.2. NCBI lineage: Bacteria > Bacillati > Bacillota > Clostridia > Eubacteriales > Clostridiaceae > Clostridium > Clostridium sp. KLE 1755. Next base: position 91,881 of record NZ_KE992671.1, on the reverse strand, counting down.
CCGTCACGGTTGGGTATAATAAGGCTTCGGAAGGAGGAGAACATGCAAAAGAATATACAAAATATTACGGCAGTCATTGAATATATAGAAGCGCACCTGACCGAAAAACTGGACCTGGATACCATAGCGGATGCCGTCCACTATTCCAAGTACCATCTGCACCGGATGTTTGCCGATATGACGGGACTGACGGCGCATGACTACATACAGAGAAGGCGGCTGACGGAGGCGGCGAAGCTATTGGTTTTTTCAGATAAGCCGATTCTGGAAATCGCGCTGCTGGCGGGGTATGAGAGCCAGCAGGCCTTTACCGGGATTTTTACAGCCCTGTATAAAATGCCGCCCAACAGATACCGGGAAAATGAACGTTTTTACCCGCTGCAGTTAAAATACAGCCTGGAGGGGAGCTACAGCATGCTGGAGAATAAGGAAAACAGGCCATGGGAGGCCGCTTTTGCCCAAGAAACCGACATTCCCTGCTGGATGGAGCTGGTTCGCCTTGTGGTGGATGGCTTTCCCTGCCTGGATGAGGAAGAATATATCCGGATCCTGCAGGAAAAAATCCGTGCAGGACAGGCGCTGATACTGAAGGACGGAGGTATCGCCGTGGGAATCCTGCTTTTTGACACTGAGACAGGAAATATTGATTTTATGGGAACCCATCCGTTTTACCGGAAAATGGGCATTCCCAGGGTTTTTCTTAATAAGGTGATGGACGAGCTGGCAAAGGGCAGGGAAATCAGCATCACCACGTACCGGGAGGGGGATAAGGCGGACACCGGACAGCGCCGTGAAATCAAGGGGCTGGGCTTCGCAGAGGCGGAGCTGCTGGTGGAATTCGGCTATCCGACGCAGCGGTTTGTGCTGAAGAAGGAGGAAACAGGCGATGCATAAAGACAGCGGGGGAAAAATAACGTGCAGGCGGCAGGAGAAGCCCCTCCCTTTCCCTGAGGAGCAGATCCACCTGGCACAGACACTGGAACGGCTGGAGGAGGCGCTTGCGGAAGCGGGAGAAAATGCAGACAGGCTGGAACAGGAATACAGGGAGGCCAAACGCTACATGGCGGACAACCGGGGCGAGATCGACCCGCATGAAATGTTCCAGAACGAACTTCTTTTAAAACAGACCGACAGGACAGGCGCTTTTGCCGCAGGAGTGAGGGACAGAATCGCCAGACTGAAGGAGTCCCCCTATTTTGCCAGGATAGACTTCAGAGAGGACGGCAGCCCTGCGGATGAAATCTATTATATCGGCCGCTTTGGCTTTCAATATAAGAAGAAGCCACTGATATATGACTGGCGCGCCCCGGTATCAGGCATGTTTTATGACTATGAAAACGGACCGGCCTCTTTCGAGGCCCCGGCAGGCAGGATCACGGGGCTGCTCACGAGAAAACGGCAGTTTAAAATCACAGACGGTGTGATGGAGTACGCGCTGGAAAGCTCCCTGAATGTGCAGGACGATGTGCTTCAGAAGGAACTGAGCGCAACCTCGGATGAAAAAATGAAATCCATCATAGCCACAATCCAGAAGGAACAAAACCGGATCATACGGAACGAAAAGACGGAAACCCTCATCATCCAGGGAGTCGCGGGTTCCGGGAAAACCTCCATTGCCCTTCACAGAATCGCCTTTTTGCTTTACCGCTTCCAAAAGGAATTAAGCTCGCGCAACGTGACCATAATTTCGCCCAACCGGGTTTTCGGCGATTACATAGCAAACGTTATTCCTGAGCTGGGAGAGGAGCCTATTTTCGAACTGGGTTTTGCCGAGCTTGCACAGCTGCAGCTGGAGGGCGTTATCGGCTTCGTGCCGGAAAGCGATCCGTTGGATACGAAGGATGAAAAATTCCGGGAACGGGTGCGGTACAAATCAACCCTGGAATTCGTAAGACTTCTTGAGGAATACCGCAGACAGCTGCCTTACACTGTTTTTTTGCCGGAGGATTACCGTTGGGGCCGTTTCTTTGTGGAGAAGGAATGGATCCGGAAGCGATTTTTAGCCTACACAAAATTCCCGGTAAAAAAGCGCCTTGCGCTGACTGCCGGGGATATCCGGGAGCGTATGCAGACGGAAAATATCAGAGGGGAAGAACTGCCGCGTGCAGCGGCAATAGAAAAAAGCCTGATGAATATGCTTACCATAAAGGATTCTCTGGCGCTATACCGTGATTTCTATGAAAAAATGGGAATTGCCGGGTTGTTTGCCATGCCTGCCCCCCGGACGCTGGAATGGGCGGATGTCTATCCCTTCCTGTACCTGCGTGCCGCATTTGAAGGGTTGAAGCAAAGCGGAGTGACAAAGCACCTGGTCATAGATGAGATGCAGGATTATACGCCGGTACAGTATGCCGTCCTCAATGAAATGTTTCGCTGTCACAAAACCATATTGGGCGATTTCGGCCAGCGCCTGAACCCAGACCATCTGCACACGCTGAAGGATATCCGGCGGATGTACAAAAGCGCCGAATTCGTGATGCTGAATAAAAGCTACCGCTCCACTTATGAAATCATTTCCTTTGCCAGGCGCATCTGCCCCAACGATCTGCTGGAAGCCATGGAACGGCACGGAGAGGAACCTCAGGTAATTGCCTGTGGAGATAGGCAGGCGCAGATAGGCATAATCAGAGAAGAGGTGCAAAGCTTTGAGGAACGAAGGGAAATGGGGAAGAGCGCTTCCATGGGCATTATCCTGAAAACGGACAGGGAGGCGGAGGCGATGTATGATGCCCTGGCAAGACAGTGTAAAGTGACGCTGATATCCCCGGAAAGCACCGGGTTTTCCGACGGGGTATCCATAACGTCGGTGCGGATGGCGAAGGGGCTGGAATTTGACGAAGTGGTGGTGGCGGATGCGGATAAAAATACGTATGGGGCCGAGTTTGACAGAGGGCTGCTTTATGTTGCGTGTACACGAGCTATGCACAGGCTGACGGTGATTGGGGTGGGGGAGTTGGCGGAGTTTGGTGACAGGGGAAAATAGGGAGAGACAAGGATGCGGCAAGGAGGCAGTGGGAAGAGAAGCTATTATGGATTGCAGCGTGGATGGAGCTTATGACATTGGATGGTGGACGGGAGGGATTTGCCTGCGGTTCAACTGATTCAACTGATATTTGAATGGATGTTTTTAACTGTATTCAACCATTACTTGTTGGAAAAGGCGGTTGGGATTTGATACGATAATGCTGCGGACGGAAAACTGTCAGTGAAAAAATGTTAGTGGAAAGAAAACTATCAACGGAAAGGAAACTATCAGAGGAAAGGGAGAAAATATGTTTGATACGAAGGAAATAGGCAGGAAAATTTCAGAATTCAGAAAGGTCAGTAATATGACACAGATGGAGCTGGCGGATCGACTGAATATCAGCTTTCAGGCAGTGTCCAACTGGGAAAGGGGAAACTCCATGCCGGATATTTCGAAGCTGCCTGAGCTTGCGGAGCTGTTTGGCATTAGTATTGATGAACTGCTGGGAAAAAAATCAGAGCTGATTACCAATATAATTGAGGGAGATATAGAAGAGTTTTTAGGAAATACGCTGGTAGCTGCAGAAGAACTGAAGGAGGCTGCCCCTATTTTACAGCCGGCTCAGATTGAAAGAATTGTGGAGAATGCAAAGCAGGAATTTGAACTGGGAGAAATGACTGAATTGCTGCCCTTCATTAACCAGGATACGATAAATAAGCTGGCATACAGGGCGGCTGAAAACGGCAGGTATGATGATATCGAGGATGCGGCTCCGTTCCTGGAGCAGAAGGTTATCGTCGATACCGTAAAAATGATGATAGCAGACAGAAAAAATATAGAAGATATTGCGCCGTTTATAGAAAGAAGCAGCATGGGTGAGCTTGCAGGCATGATTTATGAAAATGATGGACTTGCCGGAGTGGAGGATATTCTGCCGTTTATTCCAAGGGAAATCCTTCAGGAAATTGCTGAAAAAGAATATGAAAGAGGCGGTCATGATTTTGATGTTATAGCCCCCTTTTTGGACAAAAAGTATCTGAATGAGCTTGCCATAAGATTGCTTCGGGACAAGCGGATAAAGGATCTGGAAAATACTATAGCTTTTGTGGATACTAATGTGCTGAGTGAATTTATTCAGGAAAGCCTGGGATAACGAGAGTGTTTCAGCCAGGTAGATAGTATAAAAATATTTGTCTCAGGAAAGAAGAGTCTCCTTTTGAGTTAGAATCAAAATATTAAGATTCTTATTCAAAAGGAGTATTTTTATATTATAGTTGATATCAACAAAACTTGCAGGGAGGCTTTGGAGTGTTGTATTCTGTTGTGTTTAGTGCCTATATATTTTGCCAACGTTCTTGAGAGAAATAATTCGAGTGGATGGAATGGAAAAGGTAATACATTAATTATTAATTTAAATGATAATATGTATGACAAGTTGAGAAAAAATGAATAAAGAACTTTGGATTTTTCTCGACTAATTAAGCAAAAATTGTGCAAATAGCCATATTTTATTTTTTTGGGACTAATTTGTTGTAAAAAGATGTCTAATGTGATATATACTACATATAAGTTGTAAATACTGTTGAGATTAAAACTTGTATTACTTGTCAGTCAATTGAAAGGGTGGTATAACAAAATGGAGCGGACATTAAATCTGATTTTTAAAGAAAAAATTATTGCGATTATCAGAGGAATTGAACGGGATGCCATCCTGGATATGGCACGGGCGATTAAAAAAGGCGGCATAAGCTGTCTTGAGATTGCTCTGGATCACAGTACAGCCGGCTCTGTAAGGAATGCATATGAATTAATTACTTTGCTCAAAAAGGAATTTGGAGAGGAACTATGTGTTGGAGCCGGAACCGTTTTGAGCGAAGAAGAGGTTTGGCAGTGTGCCAGGGCTGGCGCTGCTTATATTATTTCTCCGAACACAAACTGTGCTGTAATTCGAAAAACGAAGCAATTAGGATTAGTTTCCATGCCCGGAGCATTCACTCCATCAGAGGTCGTAATGGCTTATGAAGCAGGAGCTGATATTGTAAAGTTATTTCCTGCTGGAATATTGGGCATAGAGTATATAAAGTCAGTTCGCAGTCCGTTAAAACATATAGCCATGTCGGCGGTGGGAAATGTGACGCCTGAAAATTGTACTGATTTCCTTAATGCGGGATGCTGTTGTGTTGGAGTGGGCAGCAATCTGGCAGACAGAAAAGTAATTGCTTGTGGAGATTTTGAAAAAATAACCAGTAATGCCAGAGAGTATGTACGAAATATAAGAGAGAATGCCTTATAATAAGAGTAAGGTATGAGTTGCGGGGGGATAAGCTGATGAAGAATTATGTGATAACAATTGATGGGGGGACAACGAATACACGTTGTATTTTGTGGGATAATACGAATAAAAAGATGGCGGAGGAGCGGCGAGGTGTAGGCGTAAGAAATACAGCTATTGACGGAAATAACCAAAAACTGAAAGCTGCGGTTAAGGAGTGCCTGGAAAACTTGCTAGCTGCAGAACATTTGGGGTATGATCAGGTTTACAGAATTATTGCCAGCGGTATGATTACATCAGATGTGGGACTTGTGGAAATACCCCATCTGACAGCACCGGCAGGACTTGAGGAACTGGCTCGTGCAGTTGTTCCGGTGAAGCTTGAAGAAATATGTCCGCTGCCGATTTATTTTATTCCGGGAATAAAGAATGCAATAGCAGATATAAGCCTAGACAATTATGAGGCAATGGATATTATGCGTGGTGAGGAAGTGGAAAGTGTTGCGGTGATTGATCGATATTTCAGTGGAAAGCCCATGCTTTTAGTTCTTCCGGGTTCACACAATAAATTTGTCTCTATAAACGATAAGGGAAAGATTGAAGGATGTCTGACATCTATTTCAGGAGAAATTCTTGCTTCTATTACAAATAATACAATTTTGGCGAAATCAGTTAGCCGAGAATATGTGGAAGAAGAATCCTATGATAGAAAATGGCTTTTGGCCGGATATCGAAATGCCAGAAAGACAGGACTGGGCAGAGCTTGTTTTTCTGGAAGGATACTGAATCTTTTTGCAGAGACAGATACAAGAAAAATTGCAAATTATATTCTTGGGGCAAGTCTTCAGGGGGATATTGAGGCGATTCAAAATTCGGATGCTATAAAAATATATGAAAATATGGATATTATTGTGTGCGGGAAGAATCCTCTCAGACAGGCACTGGTTGATATTCTGAAGTTTGAAGGCGTGGGTGGGGAAATCCGTAGTTTTGTCTCGGAAGAAGAGAATGCAACAGCGGCTCTTGGGGCATATCTTGTGGCATTAAAATCAAATATTATATGATAGGTGGTTTGAATGTTTTATAAAAAATAAAAAGGAAGTGACGTCAAACGAATGAGTTCATCAGAACATAAAAATGTAACCGAAGATGTAGTGGACTATTTAAAACAGAAGATTATGGACGGAACCTGGAAACCAGGTGATAAAATCAGTTCTGAAAACGAGCTGACTGCATGCCTTTCTGTAAGCAGGGCAAGCGTCCGTTACGCGATTCAGCATTTGATTGCGGTTGGCGTGCTGGAAAGCTTTCAGGGCAAGGGAACATTTGTTAAAACGAAGCCCATCAGTGATATCGAGCAGAAATTAAAAACGTTGTATAATAATACAAGTGTGGAGCAGCTTGTTGAGTTTCGTATTATTATTGAGGGAGAGAGCTGCAGGCTGGCAGCACAGCGTATGACTGAGGACGCTTTGAATCGTATGAAAATCCATCTTGTAAATATGATGAACAGTATATCCGACAGGGAAGCTTTTATCAATGAAGATATTGCTTTTCATAAAGAAATACTGAAAACGACAGGAAATGATCTAATCGTACGAAGCATGGAATATATTATGGGACAGATTGAATCTCAGCATCATGCGTTTAATACAGAAGATAAGTTCTCTACTGCGGTGGAATGGCATCGGAAGATATTGCTTGAACTTGAAAAAGGGAATGGAAGAGAAGCGGCCCGTTGTATGAAGAAGCATCTGCTGGACAGCGCAAAAGTGTAGGTGGAAGGAAAAAGAACAGGAGAGGTATGCATATGGGAATTTTTTTGTTCTAACTTGTCATACAACTTAATTTTATAGAAAGTTAAGTTGTATGAAGAATTGGCAAAAATTGGTAATGAAAGGGGTATGTCATGAAAAAATTTTTAAGGAAAAACAGTTTAAATCTGTTCTATTTACCTGCATTAGTGTTGATGTTGTTTTTTATAGCCTTTCCATTGTTTAATGGATTGCGGCTCTCATTTTATAACTGGAACGGATATTCTCAGAATAGGAGATTTGTGGGAATTGATAATTACGTTAATATGTTGTCCGACAGAAGTATGCGGACAGTATTTCTAAATACATTGTTGTATGGGTTCGGTTCCACGATCCTGCAGAATATATTCGGATTGGCTACAGCGCTGCTTGTAGACTCTAAGTTTAAAGGACATACGGCAGTTAGGACATTTATTTATCTTCCAATCATGATATCCGGTCTTATCATGGGTTACATTATGTATTATTTCCTACAGTATGATGGAGGAATACTTAATGAGATTTTGGGCTGGTTTGGACGGAAACCGGTGGACTGGCTTGCAGATTCCTCACGAGGGAGGATTATCATTCTGCTTGTCAACAGTATTCAGTATTATGGCAATGCCATGGTTCTGTATCTGGCAGGGCTTCAAGGCATTCCTGCATTATATTATGAAGCTGCTGAAGTGGACGGCGCTACTGCCATACAGCGTTTTCGTTATGTAACCATGCCTTTGCTGATTCCGGCGATTACATCTGCAGTAATTGTTAATCTGATCGGAAGTCTGAAACTAAATGATGTAATTGTTTCCTTAACAAACGGAGGACCCGGGCATGATACACATTCACTTTCTACTTTTATAACGCTAAATTATTTCAGATTGGAAAAGGCCGGGTATGCTTCAGCAATTGGGGTGTTTATGTTTGTATTTATTATGCTGGTTTCCAGTGTCACAAACAGATACTTCAGGAAAAGGGAGGTGGAATATTAATGATAGGGAAAACATGGAAAAAATATATTAGAAAGCATTGGTGGAAATACATTTTAGGCTTAATTCTTGTTTTTTTGACAATGATGCCATTGTATGTATTGATTGAAATGTCTTTGAAGGAGCCTACAGATTTGGCTTCCCGTCTGACCTGGCCCAACTATATTTACTTTGATAATTACATAAAGGTTCTTAAAGAAAATAATATGCTTAATGCCTATAAAAACACCTTAATCGTGACGATAGGGACAGTTACGGTGGAAGTTTTCTGTGGATGTTTGGCAGCTTATCCATTGGCCAGAAAACAGACACGGTTCAATGAATTTATCCGCAGTTTAATCCTGGCCATTATGATGGTACCGGCGGTGTCGGTATTGGTGGGTGTATATTCAATTTTGAGTGCCATTCGAGGGATTAATACACTTTGGGCACTGATTTTGATTACTGCGGCATTTGGGCTTCCTCTTTCAATTTTTTTATATACCAATTACATTACGTCTATTCCGCGAGCTTTGGATGAGGCAGCCAGGATAGAAGGGGCTAATTATTTTCAATGTTTCCTATATATTATACTTCCACAGCTCAAGCCGGTGACAGTGTCGGTAATAATCATAAAGGGTGTGCAGGCATGGAACGATTATTTGTATCCCAGTTATATTCTGCAGAAGCCTGAGCTGTATACCAATGTATTGATGGTAAAACAGTATTTTTCTTCAACAAGTTCCAATTTTCAAGGGGCAGCAGCTTGCTGTGCGGTGGCAATGTTACCGGCATTAGTGGCATATATACTGCTCAACCAATATTTTATAAAGGGTGCAATTGACAGCGCTGTTAAATAGAAATGATTACGAGGTGACAAAATCATGAAGGGTGGAGAAGAAAAGAAATATGATGTACTTTGCGTTGGTCTTGCATTGGGAAACATTGTGGTACATCCGTTTCCTGAAAAATTTGAAGGCGGGGATACCATGCAGGTGGAGGAGATTACGGTCATGTGCGGCGGTGACGCTTTTAACCAGGCGACAGTTTTGTCGGCGCTGGGGCATAAAACAGCGTTGATATCCAAGGTCGCAGATGATGTAACAGGAAATATGGTGTTGGATCAGATGAAGGCAAGAGGGGTAGATACCTCTTTGGTTGCTCTGGATAAGGAGATTGGGACAAGTTCCTGTATCGTTATGGTATATCCGGGAGGGCAGAGGCGGTTTTGTACATTTAAAGGGTGTCTGCGAAACTTTGGAGGAAAGGATATCAATTTTGAAGCGGCAAAGCAGGCAAAGATTGTAAGTATAGGTGGACTTTACTCGATGCCGTCTTTTGACAGGGAGGCAAGTATCGAACTATTCCGGAAAGCACGAGAAGGAAAAACAGCTACGGTTCTTGATACAAAATACGATGCTTTTCATATAGGGCTTGCAGGAATAAAAAATCTTCTGGAATATACGGATTATTTTTTCCCGAGCTATGAAGAAGCCTCTTACCTGTCCGGGCTGGAGAAACCGGAAGATATCGTCCATTTTTTTGTTGATAGAGGGGCATTGCATGTTGGCGTTAAGCTGGGAGGAAGAGGCTGTTATCTGTTAACGCAGGGATTTGAGGGGCTGATTCCTTCATTTAAGTCCCCAGTGCTTGATACGACGGGGGCGGGGGATAATTTTATGGCAGGTCTGATACATGGGCTTCTAAATGACTGGAAACTTACCGACAGTGTGCTTTATGCCAATGCGGCGGGGGCCCGTGCTGTATCAAGGCTGGGAGCTACTGATGAAGGGGAGTATATAGAAACAATTAACCATATTTTAATGCAGACTCCAGAAGGGGAGAAACTGGTAAAGGAGGCAGTGAAACAACAATGAAAGAGAATAGGAAAACATTGCGAATAGGCTTTGCGCCTACCCGCCGCGTGCTTACAACTCCAAAGGCTTTCAGTACAGATGAGGCGCTCAGGATAAAAAAGGAAGTGGAAGAATATGTAAAAAAATTTCAAGATGTGGAATGGGTCAATCTGGACAGTATAAATAAAGAAGGGCTTCTGTTTCAGGTATCCGATGTTAATGCCGCCAGTGAGTTATTTAAAAACAAAAAAGTGGATGCTGTATTTTTCCCATTCTGTAATTTTGGTTCTGAGGAAGCTGTGGCGAAAATGGCAAGAGAAGTTGGAAAGCCGGTACTGGTCTGGGGGCCGAGAGATGAGGCGCCGGATGAAAATGGGGACAGACTGCGGGATGCTCAATGCGGAATGTTTGCACTTACAAAGGTACTGCAGCAGTTTAGGGTTAAATATACCTATATATCCAATTGTTGGATGACAGATAAAAAGTTTGACATAGGATTTGAGAACTTCCTGGGGGCTGTATCCATTGTAAAGGCTCTTAATCATTTAAGAATCGGACAAATCGGTGTAAGGCCAGATGCTTTTTGGAGTGTAAAAGCTAACGAGAGAGAATTGATGGAAAAATTCGGAATTGAGATTCATCCGATTACATTGGCGACATTGGATGAGATGTTAAAGATAAATCTCACAGAAAATAACCATTTGGTACGGGAAGAGGTTGATTCACTTAAAGAAAGGTTTCCTAAAAATAAATATAGTGAAGATATTTGGACAAAGATGGCTAATCTGAAACTAACTATTAAAAAATGGTGTGAGGATAATCATTTGTCAGCTGTGTCAGCGGAGTGTTGGAAGCCTATGGCTACCGTAGCAGGAATATCTGTCTGCTTTACTTTTTCAGAGCTGACTGGAGAGGGGATACCAGTCGTCTGTGAATCAGATATTCATGGGGCGGTTTCATCAGTTATCGCTGCCGCGGCAGCCAGATATAGTAGCGCAACGTTTTTAGCGGATCTCACCATTCGACATCCCGTTAATGACAATGCAGAACTTCTCTGGCATTGCGGTGTATTCCCAAGAGTATTGTCAGACGATCCAGATGCAGAAATTGAGCTTCATTTCAATAGAAAAACAGCCGCTGTGGGGCAATGGGAACTGAAGCATGACGATATCACAGTAGTACGCTTTGATGGCGGCAATGGTAAGTATTCCTGCCTGTTCGGACACGGCCGCGGAGTAGATGGTCCTAAGACATTCGGAACCTATCTATGGGCAGAATTTGACAACTGGCCGCTGTGGGAGAGACGATTTATGGAAGGCCCATATATTCACCATTGTGTTGGTGTCTACGGGAAAGTGGCGCCGAGAATCTGGGAAGCTTGCAAATACATACCGGAGTTGGAAGCTGATCCAGTAAAACCTGATGAAAAGGAAATAAGAGATTTTCTGATGTGAAGTGTGAGAAGAATTTCTAAGGCCGTGAAGGACGGGAACTAAGAGCGTTTAAGCTGCATATTGGGAGAAGGTGGGAGGTGTGTTCTTCTGATTCTCACTATATTATTTGAACGCGCGCCGGAGATGCGCAGAGAGGAGTAACATGAAAAAAGAAACGCTTATGAAACAATTAAAAAAAGCCGATGAGGGAGGCTATGCAGTTCCACATTTTAATTTCTCAGATATCTGGGATTTGGAAGCGATCGTAAAGGGGGCTGAGGAGATGCATTCGCCGGTGATCGCGGCGGCATTGCCCAAAGTAAATGACGCTCTGGGAATGCATGTAGTTGGTGCAATGGCAAAAGCACTTGCGGAAAGTGCAAAGGTACCAGTTTATCTGCATCTGGATCATTCTACAGAAGTTCAGGTATCACAGAAAGCCTGTGATGAAAACTATTCCCTGGTAATGCTCGATGCCTCTAAAGAGACTTTGGAAGAGAATATTAAGAGGGTGAAAAAGGTAGTGGATTATGCCCGACCCCGCGGTGTTTTCGTAGAAGGGGAGATTGGTATGATTAAGGGACGTACTGAAGAGGGGAATTATACAGAAGATGATTTTTTGGTTCGAGTAGAAGATGCTGTGGAACTAGCAGAGAAGTCAGGTCTGGATATTCTGGCTGTGGGAATCGGAACAGCACATGGCTTTTATCAGGGAAAACCGGAAATTAATTTCAAAAGACTTGCAGAGGTGAATGAAGCGTTAGAACTTCCACTTGTGATGCATGGAGGGACAGGAATCCCAGAGGAAGATGTGAGACGTGCGATCAGAAATGGAATTAATAAGGTGAATGTAGGTACTATTATCAAATATACGTATCTAAGCACAGTGAAAGAAGTTCTAGACCGGGAAGGACCGACGATCTATACGACAGAATTGATGAAACCTGCGGTAAATGCGGTGAAGGAAGAAGTAAAACGTTGGATCAGGACATGTATGGCAGATGGAAAGGCCTGAAAGAGACAGGGAATGAATGTTGAAAGAAAAATAACTTTCAACATCCTTGATTTGTACATACGCCTTTGGCGTGCAGATAGGAGCAAGGATGAAAGTGGTAATTACAGATTGTGACCATGATAATATCGATATTGAGAAAAGCATATTTTCTGAGGCTGGAATTAGTGTGGACTTAAAAGATGTAACAACAGAAGATGATGTAATTGCAAATTGCCAGGATGCGGATATTTTTATCATTCAGTATGCGCATATCACAGAAAAGGTAATGCAGAATTGTCCGAGACTGAAGTTTGTGGTTCGGTATGGCGTAGGAGTGGATAATGTGGATGTTCTAGCGGCCGCGCGATATGGAATTCAGGTCGGGAATGTGCCGGACTATGGAATGAATGAAGTAGCGGATCACGCAATTTCACTGGCTCTTTCCATGATAAGAAAAATTATGGAAATGAATGAGCTAACAAAGAAAGACAAATGGGATTATACAAAAGCGATCCCAATACACAGGTTCAGTGAAATGACTGTAGGAGTAATCGGTCTTGGAAGGATTGGAAGGAACTTTGCAGAAAAAATGCATTCAATCGGATTTCATGTTATAGGCTTTGATCCATACTACAAGCCAACTTCTGAAACTAAAAAGTACGTATCTGCTGTTTCCATGGATGAACTGATTGTAAAGTCGGATATTATATCCATTCATTGTCCGGCCGAGGAAAATCAAAATCTGATTGGAGCGGCGGCTTTCAAAAAAATGAAAAACAGCGCAGTGTTGATAAATGTGGCCAGAGGCGGGATCGTAAATGAAGCAGATTTGAAGCAAGCTCTTGAAAACGGAGAGATAGCCGGCGCGGCGTTGGACTGTATGATTGGAGAGCCGGTAAGCAAGGATTCTCCGCTATTTGGACTGAAAAATCTGATTGTAACACCGCATATGGCATGGTATTCAGAAGAAGCGCAAAAGGAACTGAAAAGAAAGGCAGCACAGGAGGCAGTACGCTTTGCAAAAGGAGAACCGATTCATTATCCTGTAAAATATCTTGAAAGGAAGGTAGTAAAGAAATGAGAATAGCGGTTATCAATGAATTCAGTACAAAAAATAGAAATGGCGATGTACTAAAGGCACTGGAAGAACTGGGATATGAACCTGTGAATCTCGGAATGAAGGATCTTGAGGGTGAACCACAGCTGAACTATCTGGAGACGGCATTTTTATCGGCACTGGCACTGAATCTAAAGGCGGTTGATTTCGTTGTTGGAGGTTGTGGGACTGGCCAGGGATATATGAATGCTCTTCTCCAGTATCCAGGTACGTTTTGTGGCCTTCTGACCGATCCTACAGATGCTTTCCTCTATTCCAGAATCAATGCGGGGAATTGTGTATCGCTGCCGTTAAACAAAGGTTATGGAGGAGTAGGCGGTGACATTAACCTAAAATACATATTTGAAAAGCTTTTTAACGACACATATGGCGGCGGTTATCCTGAAACAAGAAAAGAATTTCAGGCCGATTTAAGAAAGATATTGAATAACCTTTCCCTGAACGCACATAAGTCCATGGAAGAAATTGTAGATACTATGGATGAGACAATATTGAAAAAAGCATTACTTTTCCCGGGAATCAGGGACATGATAGAGGAGGCTCCGGAAAGCGTACTAAAAAAGAAGATAAAGGAATGGTATGAGAAGCAATGAAAACGAAAAACGTAAATGTACTTAATCCGGGGAATTTCCATAAATTCGGAACATATCACAGCATGGTAATCATGGATACAGAACGGCTCGGACCGCCTCCGGTTGAGTTTTATCGGGATATTCTTAAAGTAGATTTCAATGGAAAGAATCCTGCATTTTCAGTGACACAGATTTCACCGAGACCGCTGATTGCCGAAAAGTTTGAATATCACAGTTATACCGGGGAGGCATTCATGCCGCTGGATGGTGATATTTTGATTCATGTAGCTCCGGCGGGAAAGAAGGAGACGGTTCCGTATGATAAGATCGAGATTTTCCTGGTACCGAAGGGAACTATGACGGTGATTAATCCAGGCGTATGGCATGCTGCGCCGTTTGTAAAAGGAGAGAAGCCAATACATGTACTGACGGTGCTTCCAGAACGTACCTATGCAAATGACTGCCAGACGTTACAATTTCCTGAACAGGAAAAAATTCAGATTATTTTGACATAATAACTGCAGCCTTAATCAGTAATTACATTATCGTAAATAGAGCAGAGAGGAATGTGGTATGGAAAGAAAAACTTTTTTTACTGTGCAGGGAAAGCCATTCTATTCCCTGGGAATTCAGACTCATAACTCCAGCAGCAGTACACCGGAATACCTGCAGTATTCCTGGAATGCTGCAAAAAAAATAGAAGCGAATACGGTGGCTGTCCCCGTTTCATGGGAACTGTTTGAGCCGCGGGAGGGTGCATTTCGAGAAGCTTTTGTTACAGATATTATCAGTCAGGCGAGGGAGAATAACCTGAAATTGATTCTGCTTTGGTTTGGAACCTGGAAAAATGGAACAATGGAATATACTCCATCCTGGGTAAAGAAAGATACCGAGAGGTTTCCCCGTGCAGAACTAAAGGATGGCAGGAAAACGCATAATCTTTCCCCTCATTGTCCAGAAAATTTGGAAGCAGATAGGAAAGCATTTTGCCGGCTTTTAGAGGTGGTAAAAAGATTTGATCAAGAATTCAATACGGTAATCGGAGTGCAGATTGAAAATGAGGCAGGTATGCATTCCGCAACGCGTAGGGACTTCAGTAAATTTGGTGATAAAGCATTTAAAGAGAATGTTCCGGAAAGACTGATTACGTATTGTAAAGAAAATCCCAGCTGCTACCTTGCAAAAGAATGGTTAAGGCAGGGGGAGAAGAGCAATGGAAACTGGACGGAAGTATTTGGCGCTGCAGGGGGGGAATGGGTAACGACATGGGCTGTGGCAGCCTATATCGATGAAATTGCCAGGGCAGGAAAGGAAATATATGATATTTTTCTTTACACGAATGCCTGGCTGAATGAGGGGAGGGGGCTGGCTGGTGTAGATTGGCCTTCAGGGACGCCACGCCAGAACAATCTTGATATTTATTATGCGGTTTGTACACATTTGGACAATATCGCACCGGATATTTATCTGCAGGAGGTGACTGGTTATCTGGATGTTTTGAAAACATATTCTCATCCGGAAAAAGGATTCCCGCTCTATGTGCCGGAATCATCCCGCTCTGTATTCAATAGCGGAATGATGTTTGAGGGAATCGGGGATTATGGTTCCATTGGTTACCATATTTTTGGAGGGGAAAGTCTACTGACAGATGATCAAAAAGAACTGAATACGGAAGAAGGTATCAGTATGAAGCATTCGTTCCATATGATCAGGAATGTGGTTCCAGTGCTTCCAGAATATACGGGAACAGACAGGATCCATGGGATTCACCGCAGGGGTATAGAACCTTCTGCCCTCATAGAAGGGCTTTTAGGAGGATGGAGAGCTTATGTGAGTTTTGAGGGAACGATGGATCAGTTTTACAGAATGGATTTTCTGCATAAAGAAGCTTGCTGGGAAGAAACATTGGGAAATAAGGGGGAACCATGCAGAGGATTGCTGCTTCAGGAAAGTGAAAATGTTTTTTATGTGGTGGGACATAAGTTCCGTATTTACTTTCTTCAGGAAGAAGAGGCGGATGGTTCACTAAGTGCTGTGACAGTTTCAGGGAAAAATTTTTCTACAAATGCAGAATATCTGAGTGTGACGGAAGGACATTTTGATGAAACAGGAAGATATTTTCCTGATGTGGTTCGGACAGGGGATGAAACACGTCATGGTACCTATGCGCAGTGGGACAGTAATGTGCTGAGAATTGAACTGATGAAAATATAAAACCCACGATTGATGCTCCGTGCATAGCTGAGGGCCCACTATGCATAGATCAGTTGTTTGCCGATTAGTTTGGCAATGGGATTTATATAGGAAACAAGGAAATGTAAGTAAAGAAAACAGGAGGGAAAAAAATGAAAGGAAAGAAATGGATCGCATTATTTTTATGTGTTACCACATGTTTCAGCCTGATGCTTGGCGCATGTGGACAGAGCGGAGAAACGGCAGCAGAGCCAGATGGCGCAGGGAAAGCATCAGTAGAGGAAAGTGAAAAACAGAATGAAATGGAAGAAACTGCAAAATCTGATGTGACACTGGAGCTTGCTGTGACATGGACGGATGAAGTTCTCGCTAAATTCCGGGAAGTGGCGGATGAATATACGGCAGAGACTGGAGTAAAGTTCGATATTGTTGCCCCCGGGCAGGAATATGAATCTCAGCTTAAAGTAAGAATGGCTAATAATGATCTTCCGGATATGTGGATGACTCACGGCTGGTCAGTCATTCGTTATAGTGAGTATATGATGGATCTGAGTGGTGAGAACTGGGCATCCGATGTTTCAGATGCAGCAAAAGGCGTAATACAGGATAAAGACGGAAAATTCTATGTTCTGCCCATCTCCATTGTTTTATCCAGTATTTGTTTTAACAAGGATGTCTTGGAACAATCGGGGGTAGACTGGACAAAGTTAAAAACAATGGATGACTTTGACGCTGCCTGCGTAAAAATTCGTGATGCAGGATTTGCACCAGTAATCATATCAGGTATGGATTCTGGAAGTGCGGGTTCTGTGCTAAATCCTTTGCTGTTTATGCAGTTTGCAACACCAACAAGCCCGTCTCATGCTCAGTTGGATTCTCATTTGGATGGTACAATAAATATTACGGAAGAATGGGCTCCCTGTTTTGAAAAGATGCTGGAGTGGCGTGATAATAATTTTTATAATGCTGATTATTTAACACAGGATCAGCCTGGCGGGCATAAGATGCTTGGTAATGGAACCGGCGCTTTTTATTTCAGAAATACGGCTAATATTGCGTCCGCATTGTCTTATTATCCGGATGCCAATCTGGGACTCCTGCCTTTTCCGGCAATGACAGAAGACGGCGGAGCATCCATGTGTATATCTGAAGGAACTACCTTTGGTATTTGGAAAGACACAGAATATGAGGCAGAATGTAAAGATTTTCTTAACTGGTTGGCTCAGCCTGAAGTGGCGGGCAGGTTCTTTGCTTTTGACGGTGGTACTGCGGGGTTAAAAAGTACTCCGGATGACTCTCTGATTGGAAAATTGCATCAGGAGGTTATAGAAGCTTATGGCGAAGATATCTATTATGATAATATTTTTGACAGAAAATATCTGCCCAATGGTGTGTGGAATTCCATGTGTGAAGCTACTTCTATGCTTTTAAACAATACGCCTGTACCTGAAGTTGGGAAATATATGCAGGAAGGGTTTGATTCCTGTTATGCAGAAGCGCAGATGGAAAAATGACCTGTTAACCAGTACATAATTAAATGAACAAGGTATTGATTATGAAAAAAATTACGTTTGTCGGTGCCGGAAGCTTGGTATTTACAAGAAATCTGGTGAAAGATTTAATGGGAATTGAAGCTTTTCGGGATGCCGAGTTGTGTCTCATGGATATTGATGAGAAGAGACTGGAGTATTCGGGCAGATTTGTAGAGAAAATCATCAATGCATTTCATAATCCGGCGGTAATTACGATGACAACGAATCGCAGAGAAGCGCTCAGAGGTGCGGATGGGATTATCTGTACAGTATACAACGGCGGAAATGATGTTCTGAAAACAGAAGTAGATATTCCGTATAAGTATGGTGTCAGTATGAATGTGGGGGATACCAGAAGTGTTGCAGGGATTTTCAGGGCTTTAAGAAACATTCCTCTTATGCTGGATATTTGCAGGGATATTGAAGAGATCTGCCCCGATGCGGTACTTCTTAATTATACGAATCCAATGGGAATGTTGTGCAGTGCAATGCAGAAGTATACGAGCGTTAATATAACCGGACTTTGTCATAGCGTGGTAAATACAGCAGATATGCTGGCCAGATGGATAGAAGCACCGATTGAGGAAATTGATTATACCTGTGCAGGTGTTAATCATCAGGCTTTCTATTTGGAGTTTAAGTGGAACGGAAAAGATGCCTATCCGCTTCTCAGAGATAAAATGCGAGAACCTCAAATTTTGAATGAGGAGCAGGTAAGAAACGAAATTTTCCAGCAATTTGGTTATTATGTGACAGAATCTTCAGGACATAGTTCAGAATATTGTGCTTGGTTTCGGAAGAGAAGAGACTTGATAGAAAAGTATTGTACCCATGGAACCGGATGGAATCCTGGAGAACATGCATTCGCTGTCAATAACAGAATCAAAAGAGAGAAAACTTTATATGAAGATATTGATAAGTGGCTGCAGGAAGAAGAAATTGATCTGGAATCCAGCGGAGAATATGCAGCACATATTTTCAATGCAATATTCGGCGATAGAAAACCATTTGTATTTAACGGAAATGTAATAAATGAAGGATGTATTACCAACTTACCGAAGGAAGCATGTGTGGAAATTCCGATGCTGGCAACCAGAGACGGCTTAAAGAAAATTTTCGTGGGAAAACTGCCGGATAATATAGCAATTCTGGTAAATACAACGGCACAGATAGAAAATCTTGTGGTGGAAGCCTGTATGGAAAAAGACAAAGAAAAAGTCATTAATGCCGTACAGATGGATCCTCTTTGTTCAGCAGTATGCAGTCTACAGGAAATAAGGGATATGTGTGAAGAACTTTTCGTGATAAACAGAAAATATCTGGGTGAATACAAGTAGCATAAAGATATGGAATGTAGAGTATGAAAAGTTACGGCCTGCTGTTAAGTGTTATTTTCTTACAGCAGGCCATTTCTAAATAGTAAATTGGAAAGAGGGGAAGGAAAATTGAATTATAATAATTTATCAGGGAAAATGGCAATCGTAACAGGGGCGGCGCAGGGACTGAGCCGCGGTATGGCGGAAGGACTTATGGAAGCGGGGGCTGCAGTATGTATTATGGATATTAATCCGGTAGCAGAGGAAACGGCAAAGGAATATCGTAAAAAGGGGTATGCATGTTATGCTGTTATCACTGACTTGGGAAATGATGAGACAAGAGAGAGTTTTTTTCGGGAGGCAGTCAGGAAACTGGGAGGACATCTTGATATTTTGGTAAATGGAGCGGGAGTGCAGCGCCGATATAATAGTGAAGAGTTTCCTCTGAAGGAATGGGATTTTGTTATGAACATCAATCTGAGAAGTGTTTTTGCTCTTTGTCAGCTCGCGGGACGTATATTCATGGAACAGCAAAGCCGAGGAAAAATTATTAATATAGCTTCTATGCTTTCATTCTTTGGAGGTGTTACAGTTCCTGCATATGCAGCGAGCAAAGGGGGTGTTGCTCAGATTACGAAGGCACTCTGTAATGAGTGGGCCGTGAAAGGAATCAATGTAAATGCATTGGCCCCAGGATATATGGCAACGGAAATGAACACAGATTTATTGGATGAAAAGAGTCCGAGGTATAAGGAAATTACAGATAGAATTCCAGCAAGAGCCTGGGGACAGCCAGAGGATATGAAAGGTCCTGTGGTATGGCTTGCGTCTGATGCTTCGGACTACATTAACGGAGCAGTTATACCGGTAGATGGAGGATATCTAGTACGTTGAGGGACGTATCGTTGAAGGAATGTTGGTAGGGAATTTTATAAAGGTTAGAAGAAAGTATTCTTATTAGTGAAACTTTATATTCTTGGACAGGATATTTTTATTCACGAGAGTTTCTCCAAGAACGTAATGGACAGAAAGGTAGGTGGAAAGATGGGAGGAATACCAAAGAGAATGAAAGCATTGGTTGCTTATGGAATTGGTGATTATCGACTGGAAATGGATTATGAAACTCCTATCTGTGGAGATGATGATATTATCATTAAGACGGAGGGCTGTGGAATTTGTGCAGGGGATTTGAAGTGCGAGCAGGGAATCAGGAGATTTTGGGGAGATGAGGAACAGAAAGCGTACGTGGAACCTCCATTCATTCCTGGTCATGAATTTGTAGGCAGAGTGGTATTGGCAGGGAAAAATGTAAAAGAGTATCAGATTGGAGAAAGATTGGTTGCAGACCAAATTGTGCCATGCGGAGAATGCCGATTCTGCAAAAAGGGGCTGTATTCTCTCTGCCAACCGCACAATGTTTTCGGTTTCAAATCTAAACTTAATGGTGGAATGGCAGAATATGTGAGGTATCCCAAAACGGCTGTACTGCACCGTGTGCCTGATGATATGCCGCTCAAGGATGCATTACTGATAGAGCCGTATTCCTGTTCAAAGCATGCAGTAGACAGAGCAAAAATTACTTCAGAGGATGTGGTAGTACTTTCCGGGGCCGGAACGCTTGGACTTGGAATGGTTACCTATATGCGTACGAAAAATCCTAAGAAGCTTATCGTTTTGGATTTGCTAGAAAAACGTCTGGAAAAAGCCTGTCAGTTTGGTGCAGACGTGGTGCTGAATCCTGCAAAAGAGAATGTAGTTCAGAAGATTCTGGAGATGACGGACGGATATGGATGTGATGTATATATAGAAGCCAGCGGAAATCCTGTCAGTGTGGAACAGGGACTTAATATTATCATAAAACAGGGACGATTTGTTGAGTTCAGTGTTTTTTCAGGCCCTTCAACAGTGGATTGGTCCATTATTGGTGACGAAAAAGAATTGGATATACTCGGAGTTCATTTAAGTCCATGGTGCTTTGACTATGTAATAGAGAAAATTATGTTGGGAGAACTGAATACGGATGGAATCATATCCGGTTTATTTCAGCTTGAAGATTGGGAAAAAGCCTTTATGCGTGCGACCGGGAAGGATGGTGATTTTAAGATAGCATTTACTTTTTAGAGAAGAAATTTTAGGATGTTAAAGGATTTTTTCGGCTAGATATTCTTATGATACCTTTATTGGGTCAAAATGTATTTGTGATAGTTACTGGCATAAAATTGTATAACCTGCAACTTTATATTTCGTGGTATGCCCCGTTATAATAAAGATCCCCTGTGAGTAAACAGGATTTCATTTCACTGTCTGCCCGCAGGGGAATATATCATTATCTGCCGGGATTTTTTATTCATCAAATTCCATCCGGTTACCGCAATAAATATCATGTACAGCTATTGTGGTCACTGATTTATCTCCCTCAGAAATTTCAAGGTATACCTGAATTCCCTCTTTAAATTCCAAGCTGCTGTCATAATCTTCTATTTGCTCATATTTTCCCCCAGTCTTTTTGTAGTTGATTACGGTGTACTTTTTTTCTTCATTATACTCAAAGCCGTATTTTTCATAATCCGTACTGCCAATGCCTAAACCATTAAAAAAAGTGGCGCCTGAATCCTCCCTGCAGTAAATGAAAGTCAGGAGGTCATCCGTATAACGAAGATCCATAAAACCGTAGTCATATATATTACGTCTTTTTATATACTCGTATGGACTCAAGATTTCTTCCACTTTATCACGGCTCATATATAATTGCAGTTTTTCCCCTGAAGGAAGCTTTACCCCTAACATTTTGTTGGGAGAATCTCCCGAACATGAGCAAAGTAACATTCCCATCATAAAAACAAGTACAAGAAACAGTAATTTCTTTTTCATAAAAATTCTCCTTATTATATAATTTTTTTTTGAAATCAGTTTGTCAAACGGAAGTGTGTGATTTGGCCGCTTTTTGACAGAAAATATCCTTTATTGGCTTGGATTCATATTCATACTATTTTATAAGGATACTCTGTTTAAAAGCAGTGTGTATACAAATATTTTTCTGTGTGACTATTGTACTATGTATGTGACGATAGGGCTGTAAACGGCTTTATTATTTGTATTTCCTGCCTAAATGACGCTCCTTAGTTATAACGGTTGTGTGCTCAGCAGGGCCGCCGTTGTCTAATGATAGAGAAGCCAATTGGTTTTTGTCAGGCGGCATACCGGTAAATTTCGGCCTGGATGGCTGAAGATTTGGCTGAGGATTTATTATGAAACAACAGATCCTTTTCAATACGATAATTAGCAATACATTTATTTCTAATGCATTTAATTTGATATAAAAAACGTTTATGAACGAAATAAAATTCCCTCTTTTCAATTCGGATTTCATATGATATACTTCAATACATGCAGATATAGTTCATCGGTAGAACGCTAGCTTCCCAAGCTGGAGAGACGGGTTCGATTCCCGCTATCTGCTTTTTTTATTGCCTGAATACCTTAAAAATCAAGGTATTCGGGCTTTTATTTTTTACTAATGCTTATTTTATCGTACGTAAAACCTGAAGGACACCATCATTCATATTCGTATCTGCGACAAAACGCGTCAGACCTTTGATTTCCTTTCTTGCATTCCCGATGGCATAGCTGTAATCCGCGCGCAGCAGCATGCTGGCATCATTCATATTATCGCCGAAGGCCATGGTTTCCTGCGGTGAAATTCCGTGCATGTTCTGATATTCGGAAAGCGCAATCCCCTTATCCGCATTAATCGGCGTAAAATTCATCCACTGCTTTCCAGCGCACACAAGCTGCAGCTCCCGGTGTCCATGCCATTTCTGATACAACCCCTGATGTGCGATTTCCTCAGCTGCCGTGGGATGATACAGCTCCACACTGAGAATTCCGTCATCGGCAGGCAAATCCTCAGGCATTCTCCTCAATTTGGTAATATCCAGCTGATACCCTTCTGTCAGCCAACGGTAAAGCTCATCGGCGCCTTCTTTTACATACCCGTCCTTCAGTGCGGAAATATAGGTCGTGCAGCCGGGAAGCGCTTCAATTTCCCGAACCAGCTCCATAGCCAGTTCATGCCGGATTGTATAGCATGACAGCAGGCTGCCCTGATAAATCGTACGAGCGCCGTTGTCGCAGATAAAAAGAATATCATCAATTACGGGAGCAAACAGTTTTTTCAGGCTCGAATAAGAACGTCCAGATACCGCGGCAAAAAGGATTCCGGCTTTTTTCAGACGCCGTATCTGGTCAAAATATTCCGGATTCAGCTCATGTCCGCCATCAGGCACAAGCGTGCCGTCCACATCGGAACAGATCAATTTAATCATGGAAAACCTCCCTCAGTCTTCTGTATTCAGAAACAACGGTAATACGCAGCTGCCCGAACCGTTGGTTATTATCGTAAAAATATATTACTCATTGTAGTCTTAACAAAGGGAATCCGTCAATACGGGTCTGAGAAAAAAAGAAATAAAAAAGAAACATAATTTTTTCCCCTTGATTCGCCCCAATTCAACAATTTCTTTTTTCATAAGGCTATGTTATGATAAAGAAAGCAGAAATTCAGGGGAAATGACGGCAGACGGCCGTCAGCTCCGGTAAGAGATAAAGGAGAGCTCATGCAGGATTTTCGGATGGAAACCTTTCTGGCGGTATGCCGGAATCTGAATTATACAAAAGCTGCGGAGGAACTGTGCATTACGCAGCCAGCGGTATCCCAGCATATAAGACATCTGGAGGAATACTATGGCACCAGGCTTTTTATCAGCGAGGGAAAAAAGATGGTGCTCACCGAAGCCGGGCGGCTTCTTCAGAGCGCGGGCCTGACCATGCGCCACGACGAGTGCGCCCTGAAGGAACAGATGGCCAGGGCCGGCGCGGAGGGCCGCAGTCTGCATATGGGGGCAACCATGACCATTGGCGAGTTCGTGCTTCCCTTTATGCTCAACCGTTTTATGTTGAACGAGCCGGAAGCTACCGTCCATGTCACTGTGGCCAACACAACGGACCTGCTGCGCTCCATTGACGAAGGAAAGCTGGATTTTGCTCTGGTGGAAGGCTATTTTTCGGGCGGAGATTACGACTACCAGATATATTCCACCGAAAAATACATCCCGGTAGCTGGCGCTGCCTACCAGCTGCAGGCCTCATCCCGGGGAAAAAAGCTGCTTCGCACCGAAGATTTGCTTTCGGAACCCATTCTCATCAGAGAACAGGGCAGCGGTACAAGAGAGGTTCTGGAACGAATACTGGAGGGAAAAAACCTTGCGGTAAGAGATTTCCGGAAAATCCATGAAATCAACAATCTCCAGGTTATGAAATACCTGATCCGCGAAGGCCGCGGAATTACTTTCCTTTATGAGGCAGCGGTCCGCCAGGAGATTGAGCAGGGCATTCTGCGCGAAATCAGGCTGAAGGATTTCAGTGTGGAGCATGATTTCTATTTTGTATGGAGAAAAGGAAGTATTTACGGTTCGGAATATAAAGAGATTTTTAAACAATTGAAGGGTGAAGAATACGATGGAAAAGAAACGCGGGAATGAGATGACGGGCAGGGAATATAAAGATGGGGGAAATAGCAGGGGAGATGGGAAAAGGAGAGAAAAGGGGAACTGGGATGAGATTGGTGGAGATAGTAGAGGAAGAGATAATAAGAGCAGAGAAAATAAAAGCAGAGATAATATGAGATGGGATGGTAAAGTCAGAGTTAGTAAATGCAGGGATGATATAAGTAGCGATAGTAAAGGTAGAGATAATAAAAGCAGTAATGTGGCGGCACAGAATTTTATTGGGAAGGATAGCGTTAGTAAGAGGGTGAAGGTGAGGAAGGATAAAATTAGGAGCGGACGGCCTTCAGAAGGAAGAGGGGCGGCAGGCAGGACTTCGGCAGGGAAATATAAAGATGAGGAGGAAAAATCTGCTGCAGGGAGAAGTATGTTCGGTAAAGCAGATGGAAGGTCTGTATCTGGTAGAACCATATCAGGAAAATCAATGGACGGGAAATCTGTAGCCGGTAGAAATATGTCAGGAAAATCGGCATATGGAAAAAATGTTTCTCAAAAATATACATCTGGTCAGGACAAATCCTCTGGCAGACAACAGTACGATCAAAGAAATAAGTCTGTGAGTAAAAAAAATGAGGTAGATGCAAAAAGTGATATAGCCCAAAGAAGCGGCAGAAGAGAAACAAAGTGTCCATATGAAAAGAAGTGCGGCAGCTGCAGGTATCTGTATCTGTCCTACGAAGAGCAGCTGAAGAAAAAAGAAGCTTTTGTCCGGCAGGAACTGGAAAAATGTCCTGAGCTGAAAGGCCATTTTAATCCGATTATCGGCATGGAGAATCCATGGAATTACAGAAACAAGATAACAGCAATTTTTGACAGAGACAGAAAAGGCAATCCCGTATCTGGAGTTTACGAGGAAGGAACCCATAATGTAATTCCGGTGGAGCGCTGTCTGATAGAGGATGAACTTGCAGACCGGATTATCGGTACGATCCGCGGAATGCTAAAATCTTTTAAAATTAAGGTTTATGATGAGGATATCAGATACGGACTGCTGCGTTATGTCTTGGTACGAAGAGCCTTTGCCACCGGCGAGGTTATGGTGGTATTGGTTACAGCCTCACCGGTGCTTCCTTCAAAAAGGAATTTTACGAATGCATTGCTGAAAGCTCATCCGGAAATCACTACAGTGATTCAGAATGTAAATACGCGTACTGACAGTCTGATATTGGGGGACAAGCAGCAGGTTCTTTATGGAAAAGGCTATATTGAGGATGTTTTGTGCGGCTGCAGATTCCGTATTTCCCCGGCTTCTTTTTATCAGATTAATCCGGTGCAGACGGAAAAACTGTATAAGAAGGCCATAGAGTTGGCTGGTCTGAAGGGAACAGAAACAGTAATCGATGCTTACTGTGGAATCGGAACGATTGGCCTGATTGCTTCTTCCAAGGCAAAAAATGTGATTTCTGTGGAACTGAACCCGGATGCGGTAAAGGATGCTATTGTGAATGCCAAAATAAACGGGATTAAGAATGTGCGTTTTTATAAAGCAGATGCTGGACAGTTCCTGACGCAGATGGCTGAGGAAGGCGCTAAGGCGGATGTATTGCTGATGGATCCGCCTCGGAGTGGGAGCACGGAAGAGTTTCTGCAAAGCGCAGCATTGCTTGGACCTGAGAAAATTGTGTATATTTCCTGCAATCCGGTGACTTTGGGGCGGGATTTGATGGTGCTTAGGAAGTTGGGGTATCGGGCAGAGGAGGTTTGGCCGGTGGATATGTTTCCGTGGAGCGGACATGTTGAAGTGATAATCGTGATGTCGCATTGTGGTTTGAAGAATAAATAGAGGAATAAACCACAAGATATAGTGTTTTTTTGCCTTTCCATAGATGTGAGAGAAAAGCCTGCAGATAGGAAGGTAAAATTCAGAGGATAGATAAACAGGTAAAGGAGAAACGAAGTATCATGTCAATGAGAGATTATGAAATGAACACCGCCATGTTATTTAATACCGGTTTTGATGACAGGGAATGTAATCGGTAGATGTTTGAAGAGATGAAAGGGAAAATTGTCAATGACATTAGTAGGGCATTCTAGAAAGATAAAACACTCTCCGAATATATCACCAGTAATCTGGATTTTACGTTTACCGGATACAAGATAAGGGTAGATTACACTTTTGTGTGTCATGATGAAAATGAGGCGGAAGCGGAAAGCTTTTCAAATTACTATTTGCAGAGTGTCCGGCATGGGTTGCAGGAGCAAAGGTACACAATGGAAAACCTTATCTGTAAAGCAAGTGACATGGATATGGGGTGGCCGGACAGAGCTGTGTCGGACGCAGCGAATGGTTGGAGAGCAATCCGCTTTACGAGATGGGATTTTACCGAGGAGGTTGTTTGGGCTGCTCCATGGCAGGGAAGAATCGGTGGACGGAATTTCGTCTGTTTCCTACCTGCCGGCAGGCGTATATACGGGCATTTGGGAAGATGCTGGATGTGATTTATGCCGGTGGAGGGGAGACGAAGTGGAAGACGTGTTCTCTTGGTAGATGGAGGAACAGAGTTTGGAGGGGCAGATGAGTTTGTTTTATTTGGCGGAGTGATTGGGGAAAATGTACAATAAAAAATGATATGATAAAGTTCCCGTTTTGTGGAACTTTATTGTTACATCTGTTAGAGGCATATATAGTTGGAGATGTATTAGGAAAAAACCAATATGACACATCAGAAATCAATAATCACAGAACGCTGTAATTTTAAAACTTACATATATTAGGTATAAGAGTTGAGAATGTTATTGCCAGGAGTATTTTCTACTTAGTAATAACATTTTATTATTTGCTCTGATGAAATGCTAAAATTAAATTCATGCTTAAAGGATGACTTGTTCTTAGGGATTGACGTAGATTTGGGAAAGTGATAGATTAAAATTAGTAGCACTCTAATAACACGAGTGCTAAAAAGTGCTGTATATATATAGAAGGGATGGGATGTATGAGTTTACAAAAATATTTTAGAGATTTTAATAAAACTATAAAGATGGATTATGATGTGAAATCAGAGCTTGCCAGTAAAAGAGATATCTTGTTAAAAAAATTGAGGGATAGTAATGAATTACCAGGTTTTACGGAATTAAACCAAGGAAGCTATATTATGTATACGGGCGTTGAACCATTGGATAAAGAATATGATATAGACGTAGGTTTGAGATTTAATGTTAATAAAAATGATTATGAAAGTCCAATGGAACTTAAAAATAAAATTTGTGATATATTAAAAAATCATACAGAATATGGTGCAAAAGTAAAGAAACCTTGTGTGACTGTAACTTATAAGAAAAATGGTGAGACAGCCTATCATGTTGATTTAGTTGTTTATACATATGAAGATAAAGATGATATGGAAAGCCAATTGTATTTGGCACGGGGAAAAGACAGTATTCCCGAAGAAATATGTTGGGAAAAATCAGATCCGAAGGGACTGGTTGATTACATTAATAATAAATTTGAAACTGAAACTAAAGATAGGGAGCAGTACAGACGTGTTATTCGATATATGAAGAGATGGAAAAATTTAAAATTCAGTAGCTCAGGAAATGCAGAACCACCTAGTATTGGAATTACATTGATTGCTGCGGATAAATTTGAAGTGTCCAAAAGTTATGACTACTTAGAAGAGGAATGGAAGTATGATGATTTGGAAGCACTCATAGGATTTGCTAAGGCGATTCAGAATCTCTTTAAGCTCCAGGGGGTCTCAGAAAATGGTAGATTGTTATATCGTATTAAATATCCATTACCCTCTTCCTTGAATTTTGAAAGTGATACAGATATATTTAAGAAAATGACAGATAGCTATATGACGGATTTTAAAGATAAGGTTGATAGGTTAGTAAACGATTTGGAAGAAGTAAAAGAAGAAGCAGATGAGGTAGAACAGTGTAAGTTACTGAATAAAATTTTCGGAGACGATTTTAAGATCCCAGAAAAAAAGAATGCCTCTAAAAAGCAGGTAAACTGTATACCTGTTTCAAGTTCTTCAGGAGTATAATATTTATGAACTTTGATGTTATTGAAGAAGCATTACACGCGAGTTCAGATGTTTTCAATATTGTTATTGTAGATACAACAATATTTGAAGGACGCAGTTATCAGAAGTTAATTGAATGTAATCTAATAGCTGGAGAGAGAACCATTCCGATTGTAATTGCCATACCAGAAAATTGGCAAAGAGTATTGATTGATATTTATATCAAACAGTATATGAATTTCCCCTTTATACCACACATAGATGTAAAGGGAAAAATCTGTTTGTTTGACATGGAAGGTGTTTTGATTGACCAGAATTTGTGTGGGATAATATTACAATCAATTAAGAGAGCAAAGAAAATTATTTCGAAGGGGTTATCAGGCGCCAACAAGGAAGATTTCATAAATGAATTTGATTTATATTGGCAACAACTTCCAGCTGTTCAAATGGCAAAGGTTGATGTACCGTGTGTTCAAAACGTTGGCATTGTAAAGTATTTTGTAAATACATCAAAAAAACGTAAAAAAGAATCGTATCTAAAATTTATGCAGAGATTAAGGGGAAGTATAATATACGTTTCTCAAGAAATTGAAAATTTGAAACGTTATTATAAAGAAGACAAAGGCAGTATAAGAAATGCCATTTACATTAAAATTAAAGTAGATGACTTCTTATATCCCCCGGACGCGCGTGGTACAAATTTAAAGGAATATTTTCAAAAAGTATTGGGGTATGTAAATGGGGAACAACTTCAAACAATTATTTCAAAAATAGGTAGCGATAAACTAGTGATTTTTGAAGTGTGGCAACCTAACGATACAATTACATTTTTGGGAGCTATATTTGAAAAAGTTTTGTTCTCTTTTGAAAACGGTTTATGTAATTTAAAATCAGTGAATCGAATTATTCCGATTACTGTTAGTAGAATAGATAAAATGTATTTAATGACTCGTTCTAATGAAGCAATTAATATCTTAACAGATAAAAAGATTTTGTTAATAGGATGTGGTTCTGTGGGAAGTTATATTGCTAATGAACTGGTGAAATCTGGAATAGAAAAGATGATGCTGATTGACGACGACCACTTATATGAGATTAATGTTTTTAGGCATTTACTTGGATTGGAATATGTAGGCCAGTATAAATGTGTGGCTCTGCAAAACTTTCTTGAAAAAAACATTCCTGATTTGAAGATTTTATCGCTAGTGGCGGATATAGAGGATGCGGTACAAGAAGGGAGTATTGAGTTTGAAGATTATGATTTGATTATATCTGCGACAGGCAGTCATAATGTTAATAGATGGATAAATAAATATATGTATTTGCATAAATTATCTACACCGATAGTTTATGCATGGAATGAGGTATTAGGGATTGGGAGTCATGTAGCATATATACAGTATGGGAATATAGGATGTTACGAATGTTTTTTTGGGCGAGATGAAGACACTGACGAGTTATATGATCGGACATCTTATTGTAAGCCTGGACAAAATATCGTTCAAAAAGTTGCCGGATGTGGAAGTTCTTTTATACCATATGGTTCTACTGTTTCTTTTAAAACTGCTGGTATGTGTGTTGAAACGGTAAAAAAGATTTTTGAAGGTAGATATACTGATAATATGATTATCTCTGCAAAAGGTGATGGTTATCATTTTAAGAAAGCTGGACTACAAGTGTCAAACAAATATCTAAGACAAATAGACGATGTCGTAGAATATAATGGAAAACAGTTTAGTAAACCAGGGTGTGAATTTTGTGGAGAAAAACATGGTAGTTGAAAATGACGATAGAAAGATAAAAATTTGTAATAGTATATTGCAAATTATGTATAAGTATATTCAAATTGTACGAAAGTCTTGCGAGGCCGGCGGCATTTTAATTGGTCGAGAGAATTCTGGTAATTCTAATTTAATTATAGAGTATGTTACAGAGCCAATGGCCTCGGACAAAAGAAGTAGATGTAGATTTTCGCGCAAGGATAAAGGACATCTTGAATTTTTTAAAAAAGTATATGAGGAAAATTCAGAAATATATGGTTATATTGGCGAGTGGCATACGCATCCAGAAAATATTCCACATTATTCATTTATAGATGCGAACAATTGGAAAAAAATCGGAGAAGAAATGAAAGATAGAAATCAATATCATATTATTGTTGGAATTCAACAAGTTGGTATTTGGGAATATAATGCTGATAAAAAGAAAATTACTCAAATATGCAGTGTGGATTGGAAAGGGATATTGAAAGAAAATGAGACACTTTTTTAAAAAGGTAAAAGAAAATTCTCGTTCTATTGCAGAGATTATTGTATTAGTGGTTGCTGTTTTTATACCGTCTAAAATTGACGCTACAGGTCTAATCGGATTATGTTTTAAAAATACGCTTATAGACTTTGATAATATAAAATATCTCTTTTTATTAAATGCAGGTAATTGGGTTATTGGATTAATTTTTATGCTGTATTTATTATTGAAGATTAGGGGGTATAATAAAGGGAAGATGTTCAACACCCAAAATGTATATCATAATTACCCATATTTATGGTATTGGTTTTGTGCAAAGATATTAGGGTATGAAAAATGCAATTTGAAACTGGTCCCCATATTTGCCCAGTTCAAATTGGTCTTAAATGATACATTCCCAGAGTATTATGTTGGGGCTGATGAAGATTATCCAGTTATAGAAAATGAACATATAGATATTCAGAAGAAGAACTATAATCAGGTATCAGAAGAAGTTAATTTGATTTTAGCAGATACATACCCAATAGATATTAGACAACAGATACCTATTAATAAACGAAGATTATCAATGATTATTATTGAGCGTGATAGAACTGATGTTAGTAGATATTATAGTCCACAGTTTGTAGCTAAGATTGTAGATGAAGTAAGGCGGTTGCCGAGTAATGTCAAAGATATTAATGTATATGCAACGACAAATCCAAAACATACGTTGAAAATTGTAAGAGATGCATTTAAATTAGCAGAACGAGGAAATATTGAAAAATTAGTGGTTTTTCAACAGGAGAAAAATGGGAATAGAAAATTTGGTAGAAAAGGAAAAGTGATTTATAACAATAGATGATAAAATGAAATCATAAAATATAGGCAGGGAGAGACATTTTTTCCTGTCTTTTATTTATTGTGAAATAGTATTATATATACGCAAAGATACTCTAAAATAGATACTAAATATAATACTGCTACTCTATGAGGATGATTTGGAGATGCTGCAGTGTATCCAGACATGTGTTAAAATAATTTCGAATGGAAGATTGCTCTCCATTAAAGTCGTCAGAGGGAGTAGTGTGACCACACTACTTAAGCTTTTGACTGTGTTTATTTGAAGGGGGGTGTATCTGGTTATTGCTTCTTTCACATTCAATGATGGCACTATCTATTAAGAAGTAGTAATTAGTATTAAATACTACAAATAATAAAGTGACTGACAAAGCATAGACATCAAAAATTTTATTGTTGGCAGTATTTTCAATTAATAAGGACATTTTTTCGCATATGCATTGACATATCGAAGTCTTGAAATCTATGATTTAATCTTTACAGAGATTGCATGAAGATTAAAAATGGTCTACAGAGGAGATTGGGATTGACAAGTATAACGACGAATCCGCTAGGGGAAGGCTATACCTTTTTAGCATCATTATTACACACTCGAGACACGTGGAAACCGCCGTGTTGCTGGTGCGGGAAACTTGATTCTAGGCGGGTTTGCGATATTTTTAGCGGCAAATGGAGTTGTGTTTTTCTGCAAATAAAGAAGGATGAGTTTCCGTCTGGATGGGGACGGGGATAATGCCGGAGAGTTTGAAAATGAGGGAGAAAATTAAGATGATTAAGAAAAAAGATATTTATGACAGAGTTGTTCATGAACTGTCGATTTATGTAAATGATTTAGAGGCAAAGGCAGAAAATAATTTATTGGACGATAATGTATTCTCAGAAGATTTTATTAAAGATTTATTGAACGCTTGTTTGGGATGGAATTTAATAAATCTGAATACAGAAACAAATAGGTTTCCAGGAATTGATTTAGGTGATAAAGAAAGAGGTATTGGAATACAAGTTACTTCTACTAAGACGAGTAAGAAAGTTTTGGACTCATTGGATAAGATTGTTAGTAATAATGTTGATAAAGATTATAATGAGATATATTTCTTTATTTTAGGAAGAAAACAAAATAGTTATTCTGTGGACTTTGCACAATATGACACATTGAATTGTTCAGAAAGTAATATTTGGGATGTTTCAGATATAATTGCATGGTGTGCTCATTATGATTCAGTACATATGGATCAAGTATGGAATGTAATAAAACGAGATATTCTTATAGAGAATGAAAAATCCGGTATTCCAATCGAAATAAAAAAGGGGATTCTTGAACTGAAAAATGCAGTACATAAAGTTTTTGCCACATCTAATCAGTTACTTCAAACTCATTATGCGCCCGGAGAGTATATAGAAGAAGTTAATAAATCATTAGGTGAATTAGACAAAATGCTGCCATATCTTGATGAGATTACATATTTTGCATGTAAAGAGGTTCTTGAAAATGGATTAGAATTGGGGAAAGCATTACAAACCCAAAATAAATGGGGATGGAATATCGAGGCGAAGTGTTATTACATAATGTATAAGATTTTAGTAGAAAAGAATTTACAAGAAGCTTCAGAATTAATTGCAAATGATATTCCGGGATTGCAAAATGGAATGGATATTGTAATCGATGGAAACAGTTTGTTTGATAGATTAATTAAGTTAAAGATAGATGAAGATATTCTTTATAAACAATTTTCTGTAATGAAATTTCAGAGGGTTATAGAAGAGAGCATTTTAAGAAAAAGTAAAAAGTGTAAGATTGTCTTTTCGAAAGATAACATTTATTATAATAAAGACTTGATATGTCGAATAGAAGCAGAAGGAATCCCAGTCATAGTACTTGAAAGTAGGTTGCAATGTATCGAATTTGTGTGTCAGCAGATTAGGAGAACTTTTGAACTCGTATTAGTAAGTACAAGCGACGATTTGGTGAGCAAGGTATCTTTAGAAAAAGACAATTATTATTTGTATACAGTTTCTTTTGAAAATGATTTACCAAAACAATCTTCTCCAATATTTTTTTCAAGAGGTGATATAACATCGATGGGATTGAACCATTGTTTCAATTATAATGAATGTAAAACAATTAATATAAAAAATATTACTGAAGCTATATATAAAGATATGCTTTCAAATGCAAACGATTGTATTTCTCATCAATTAAGAGTTGATTGGTCCGGTGATGTATATTTATCAACAATTACGGGAGCCGAAGAAATTGATGGTATAAAATTCAGATGGGAGAGTTGGAATCCAGGGAACGGATATGCAGGACCACGTGCTGCTTCAGATCATGAATATGTAAAGCAATCAGTAGCGTCGCTGAAAAAATGTTGGGAAGATGGGGTTCGTGGATATTGTGATTTTTATGCTATCCTCTAATAAGGAATCTGTAAAAAGGATCAATTATAAAAGATATTAGTAGTGAATTTTGAAAGGGAAATTAGTACAAGTAACTAAAGAAAATATTCTAGATAATATTCCATCAAGCTTGGCGAATGTGTTTATGCAGGAGAGATATTTCTGTATTAGAAACTGCAGTAAATGAAATGTATGTAATTTTATGAGGAATCAAATGGAACAACAATTTTATGAACAAATTAAAAAAAATTCTTTCTGAATCCAGAAACAAAGTATATCAAACTGCAAACTTTGCAATGGTGGAAGCATATTGGAATATAGGAAAAAGTATCGTGGAATAGCAGGGCGGAGAGGGAAAGGCAGAGTATGGAGCCAGATTAATAGTAGAACGCTCTAAACAGATGACGGCAGATTTTGGAAAAGGATTTACTGCTGCAAATCTTAAAAATACGCGTCAGTTTTATCTTGCTTTTCCAAAAAGCTACGCACTACGTAGCGAATTGAGTTGGACACATTAGCGCCTGCTTATGCGTGTGGAAAATGAAAATGTTCGTGAATTCTATGCAGAAGAAACAATAAAATCGAATTGGAGTACACGTCAGTTGGAAAGGCATATTAATTCTTTCTTTTATGAAAGACTGCTGTCCTGCCTGAATAAAACGGAAGTTTCAGAAGAAATTCAAAAATTAGAATCCATAAAAGTACCAGAAAATATTATCCGTGACCCATATGTATTAGAGTTTTTAGGATTAAGTCCGAATGATAATTTTTATGAGAGCGATTTAGAAGAAGCATTGATATTGCATTTGCAGATATTCCTCTTAGAATTAGGGCGAGGGTTTTCTTTTGTTGCCAGACAAAAGAGGATTACATTTGACGGGCGGCATTTCCGAATAGGTCTTGTTTTTTATAATTATATTTTGAAATGCTTTGTACTAATTAATTTAAAAATTGGAGATCTGATACATCAGGATTTAGGGCAGATGCAGATGTATGTACATTACTACGAACGTGAATTGATGAATGAGGGAGACAATCCACCGATAGGAATTGTTCTTTGTGTGGATAAAAGTGAATCTGTAGTAAAGTATACCTTACCAGAAAATAAAACGCAGATTTTTGCGTCAAAGTATAAGCTATATCTTCTAAGTGAAGAAGAACTGTCACGGGGATTGCAAAGAGAGTATAGAACATTGGAATATGATAAAGAAAAATCAAGTTAACCTTTCTTAGAGATAGTGTAATTTTGGTAAGAGGGGTAAATTTATTCATCAAGGGGTGATTTTCGTTCAAAAGGGGTAAGAGGGGGGAAAATTTGACGAAGAAATTTATCCCTCCACTATATAATGAAAAAAATTTGCCATGTAGTATAAAATATCCGTCCCACAGCATGTGGAGACGGTCTGCTTGCTATCACGAAAACTGCAGTAAATCAAAGGGTTCTGCGATTTTGGAAGAAAAATGGATGTGTGTTTCTGTTTCCGCAGAGTGATGATATAACCGGAGGTTTACCCCAGGAGATTGGCTTTTGGGAATAAAAGATATATAATTTGGCGAAAGGATACTTTTTGGCAAAAGTGATGTATTTGGGGGGAAGTGATATGGACGGTAAAAGAATTCAAGGGTATTGGTCAAATGAAATGTAGTCCATGTTGTATACTTATAAACAATTTCAAATACTAATTCCAGCAGAGAATAGAGATGGTGCAGCACATAATGGGGAAGATGGACGATATGTAGACACATTGATACGGGAATATCTGAAAAGGTATTTACCTAAAGATTTGGAAGTTTTAACGGGATTTATTTTGAGACCAGCAGTAAAAACCGGACTAAAAAACAAAAGTAGAAAACATGAAGTAGATAGACATTCAACACAATTAGATATATTGATTTATGATAGTGCTAAGTATCCCGTTTTTCAGCGATTTGGAGAAAATGTTATAGTGCCTCCAGAAGGTGTTGTGGGGATTATTTCTGTAAAAAAAATTACATGAAAATGACATAGTGCATGAGACTCAAGCATTGAAAGCTGCATCAAAATTGTGTCATTGTATTGATGATCGAGGACAGCATTTGAGAGGACCGTTTTTAGCACTGGTTTCAATGGATACATTTGAGAAAACAGAAAAAATTACAGAGCAATGGATTTTTGAAAAATTGATTGGGGTATATTCAAAAGAAAATGACTGTTTTGATGATTTGATAGGATATATTGGCTCATTTAATAAATGGAGTATATTTAAAAGGCGTCCGAAGAGCGGAAAAGTTGGTGAATATATATTTTTTAATCACAGTGAAGAAGAAATTCACATGGGTTTTCAGTTTTTATTAACAGGAATATTGAGCGTATATTATGATGAAACTCGTAACTATATTTCACGGCCTGGATTTACAGCATTTCCTTCTCAGCGGGATTGTGATAAGAAATTAGGAGATATATAAGTTAAGAAAATTCGATAACTCCTATGGATGGGGAGGGGTAAAATGTTGCCCCGCTTTAAAGATGTAAGGTTCTCCTTCGCCATGTAGTATAAAATAAAACTTCAGAGGCATGTCGAAACCGCCGCGCTTTTTGTGCGGAAACCTTGATTTTATGCAGGTTTGCAGGAATGTTTGAAGGAGATGGAGTTGTGCTTTTTCGGAAAGTAAGATGGATAAGTTTCCATCTGGATGGGGATAACGCAGGATAGTTCAAAAATAAGGGCTTTTTTGGGAAAATATATACTTTTAAGAAAAGACACGTTTTGGATAAATGTTTTTCTTGCAAAAAATAATAACAAGGGAAAATGGTGATTGCTGATCATACACTGGTGATATAAACAATTATGATTGTAGAATCAAGTCCAGAGGAAAAAGGGATGATGATTAGTGCGGTTATGAATGATATCAAGTAATTAAGACGTATGGGATTCCGCCCAGGGTCAATTCTGCGCTGTGAACATCATTATTACCCACTCAACACATTGCGAGGTTTGTGTGAAATTGTGTCGAAAATAAATATATTTTGGCTGAATTAACTCGTTGAGTTACTTTCATAATTAAACAATAAGAGGAATTTCTTGTTAGTGAGGAATTACCAGAAGGGGTTTGAGTATGTGGAATATTGCTATTAACAAAACCTGTCATATACTCATGGAGATTATGAAAACGGTAAAAACTTTATAGAAGCAAGGAGGAGTGTGTAATGGCTTCACTGCCGATTTATCAATTTTATGTAGAATTGCAAGATTATACACCCATAATATGGCGTCGCTTCCAGGTGCTTGGAAATGTTACTGCGGCAAGGCTTGGCTATATGATCATGACGATGTTTGAAATGCAGGCAAGCCATTTGTTCTGTATCGATGTAATGTACCGTCGAAATTTTTATCAGGCTATGGGTAAATCATTTTCAGCAGAAGAGATAGAAAAACTATTTCCACCAGATAAAATAAAAGAAACCTGCCGTTATGAAGTACAGAATCAAATGACTGTTGATTTTGACGATGAAGAAGCGGAGAATGCAGTGTATGCCAAAATATCACAGTTGGTATCAAACAGCGGTGATGAAATGGTTCTTTTCTACGATTATGGTGATGGCTGGGAGGTTTCCATCACTCTTGAAAAAATATTTGAGGATAAGGAATTGCCGGGCAGAGAGCTACCGCGGGTTCTTGAGGGCAACGGTTATGGGATTATTGAGGACTGCGGTGGACCAGGCGGTCTTAATAAATTGGCAAGGGCATTCAAGAAGAAAAGCGGAAAGCAATACTGGGAATTTTGTAATTGGCTTGGATTTGAGGAATTGGATCTGACATCCTTTGATGTTGACGATATGAATTACAGACTGAAAAAAGTCCCAAGAATTTATGCCGATGCATATGAATTGGGTTTAGAGCCGACAAAACAATCATTAAACTTGCTCATGAGAAAATATAAAAAGTAAATGTTTATTGTAAAGTATGTTTTTATGAAAAGAAGAGGGGACTATCGTGGACAAAAAGCATTGTATGAAACAATTGAAGATCTGTCATTGGCGCTATTGTATTTGACGAGGTTTCAGAATAATTATAAATTCTGCCGGTATATGGATTTTGATGTAGTATTCATGGAGGAGAGCTTTTGATTATATTAATTTTTGGTGTATCCAATGTGGGAAAAACTGCGATAGGAAAGAAGTTATCAGAAAAGCTGAATTATGCCTTTTTTGATCTGGATCATGAAATTAAAGTGTTTTTTCACACTACATTGGAAGATTTTATGAGGGAAAATCCGTGGCCCCATGAAAGATTCATAAAAAAGGGGAGCGTTTTAAAGAAAATTATTTTAGACAACAAGGATAATATGGTGATAGCTGTAAGCCCCATTTATGAGGCGCGTAATTTTAATTCCCTGCTTGATAAGGAACAGGTCATAGCGGTTGAATTGCAGGATACGGAAGAACATATTTTTGAGAGACTTATATTCTCTGATGAAAATGATAATATTTATCAGGATGATGAATATAAAAATGCCCATAAGGATTACTATATAAGAGATATCCATCGAGATATTGTATATGTGAGAAGGATATATAAAAAGATTCAGTGGAAATATTTTGTTGATAACAAATCCATAGATCAGGCAGCAGAGGAATTATTAGAGTTGCTTCCGGAAAAATTCAGGGAGAAGAAAGAGAATTATGGGCAGGAGGTCCGGATTTAAAGGATAATGAGGAAAAATTAAAAACCCTAAATAACCTTGTCTGGAGATAATTTGCTCTGGTTAAAATCAATGCTGTCAAGTATAAAGATTTCCGGATAAGAACTTAGGCTTAGGCATTGAATATATATTCCACAGAACATATAATAGATAAGTATCCGGCTCGACGGAGGCGACGTAATTCCGGATTATATATACTAAAAAAACAGCAGCAGAATGGAGAGCTACAGTGAGCACAGAACAAAAGACAAAATCATTACTAAACCATCCTTTACTCCAATTACTAAAGAATAACAAAGGAAATCCAAGAACATTAATACTGATGGAGCCTCTATGGGGGATCCCCTTTAATTTAATCACACCATTTGCCACCCTGTACATGTATTCACAGGGAGTAACCGACGTCCAAATTGGACTGATTCTGTCGATTGCCATGGTAGTCCAGGTGATTTTTTCTTTCTTTGGCGGAATCTTAACGGATAAGCTGGGGCGGAAATTTACAACTATGATGGGCGATTTCTTCGGGTGGAGTGTTGCCTGCCTGATATGGAGCATATCCAATAACTTCTGGCTTTTTTTGATTGCCATGTTATTTAACTGCTTTGAACAGATTAACCAGACCGCGTGGTATTGTTTGCTTATTGAAGATGCGGAGCCCAAAGATTTGTTGGGAATATATACCTGGGTGAATATAGGCGGTCTGATTGCCATTTTTTTTGCACCGATTTCAGGCTTGCTGATCAATTCGTTTACCGTGATTCCGGTTATCAGGGTTTTATATTTGGTCTTTGCTGTGAATATGCTGATTAAGGTAGTAGTTACTTTTCGGTATTGTAAGGAAACCCGGCAGGGAAAGATCCGGATGGCCGAAACAAAGGATACCTCTTTGTTACATATGTTATATGAATACAAGGAACTGATTCCCAGGGTACTGAAGGATAAGGAGGTTATGAAGGTACTGAGTGTTTCCGTCATACTATATATCACAAATATAGTCAGTACTAACTTCTTCAGTTTATATGTGACGCAATGGCTGGGCATAGAATCTCGTTATCTGGCTTTTTTCCCGATTCTGAACGCGGCTGTAATGTTAATTTTTATGATTGGGATACAGCATAAACTGGAACTTGTAAAATTTCGGATTCCTATGTGGATTGGATTGGCATTATATGCAATAGCAGTGATTCTTCTGATACTGGCACCCACAGGCAGTATACCGTTTGTTATTGTTTATGTCTTCGTTGTAGCGGTAGCCGGTTCTCTTGTTATGCCCCGTAAAGATGCTCTGATTCAGTTGAATATTAATGCGGAAGAGCGGGCCAGGATTAATGCATTAATTATGTCCTTTACAATTGCTTTTTCTTCTCCATTCGGCTATTTTGCCGGATGGTTATCAAGTATTGACCGGCGTCTGCCATTTATGTTTTCCTTTGCTTTGTTCCTTGTGGCAATTATTATTGTAGGCCGAATCCGCGATCCTGAGTTCTCTAAGTAGTCATTTAAGGAATAGTGTCCTCTTATGCCATGGATGATAGAGACTTTGCTATGGGAAAAATACGAAAAATAGAGGCTTGTTATTGACACAAAAAATAGACCTGCGTATAATTATGTTAATAAAAAAATGCTTTTAAGAGGGCTGATACTTAAACGATATCTGTTCGTTGTTCAAATCATTGTTCGTTATCAGACTACACAAAAATCCGATATATATACCGACATTCAGTTGGTCACTGGGAGACAATACTAAAATTAGCCACAAAGAGAGAGTATATAGCACAGCGATGTTATTGCTCTCTCTTTAAATTTATAGAGGGATGCAAAAAAATATTGACAAACCAAATTAAATACAAAAACAGGAAAAGTGAATGAGAACAGAAGCAACGATGGAAGAATTGAAAAAATTATATGAATCGGCTTCAAGGATTCAGAAATTAGAGCCATGGGAATTGCTGTAGGATATGGAAATCATAGGGATATAGGCGGATAAAGATCCTGAAAACACAGTGTTTTACAGCATATTGGGAAAAGGCGGAGACTGTTATTGTATTTCGGTCTATGAAGGATATGATGCTTTTAACAGCTTTGTGATGCTGACTATACAGGAGCGGATGAATTTGTCGGTGGAATATGCAATGTT
Source organism: Clostridium sp. KLE 1755 (assembly GCF_000466465.2). Lineage (NCBI taxonomy): Bacteria > Bacillati > Bacillota > Clostridia > Eubacteriales > Clostridiaceae > Clostridium > Clostridium sp. KLE 1755. Next base: position 51,034 of record NZ_KE992671.1, on the reverse strand, counting down.
TAATCAGCACAATCTTACCTGCTACTGGGGAAACCGGGAAGAATTATCAGCGAAGCAGAGAAAAATAATCAAAACACTGGGATATAAATATCGCGGTAAAAATAACTGGCTGTATTTTATGTCTTATGAACCAGGATATTGTTAATACAATCTGAATCAGAATGAGGTGTTACGGATGAGGATCTATAGGAGAATTAAGCAGGGGGTTGAGCATAATAAAAATTCAGAATTTAGGGAATATAAATCGTGAATTGGAAATAATCCAGTAAATAACTGCTAATTTTCTGGCTTTTTAGAATTAATCGGAGATATGAACAATCCCGGAAATTTCTGATATCAATATTGAGATAGTAAAGAAATCAGAAGAATGGGGAGCAATTCTGTCCGCTACAGGCTGAAAGTCAGAACAGACATATAGTTATATGACAAAACGCGGACAAATATAGTTGACACAATTAGTTACCTGCAAATTATTGTATGTTTTTTGAAAAAAATATCTTAAACTGATGATAAAATATGATGTGAGGTAAAAAATATGCTGGAACATACAGGTGTTTTATTTACTTATCTTATTGCGATCAAAGATGATGAAACAGACCGAATATCAGTCAGCGGAATTAATAGTTTGCAATGCCTTTTAAAAGACTTTCCATTGCGTATAGCGGAATTGAAGGAAGAAGCAGAAGGGACAAATCCGGAGGATATCCTTGAAATATACTGTATTTTTGGCGCCAATCCACAGACAAAGGTTTTTATGGATCAAATCAGGAAAGTTCAAAATCTTGTGTATAATAATATTCTTACTAATAAGGATTTTGATTACCAGGCTTTTATTCTGCAGAATTTAGCAGAACAGGAAAAAAAGAAGTGTTTTTCAGAGCATGTCGCCTGGATAATCACTTATCACACATTTTGCTTTGAACGGTTGTATGCTTTACAGCAGTTTCAGTTTACCCAAGCAGACGATATGTTGGAAGTATGCTGTCTGGGACTGGGATTGGAATATGAAGATAACAGATGTCTGTGGATGCAGAGTGCGGTAGAAATATGGATGGAGCGTGAAGCCCCCCGATTATATGGCAGACAGGTAACGATTAACTCCTATTGGCTAAACGATTTAAAGGGAAGACGAATTATTGGAGTGTTGCCTGAAAATGATGGCGACGGATATTTCCTCTTAGTGGAAGGCGGTAAAAAGGTTCGATTGGCAGCTGGTTCGGCAGCTTACAGAAATGAGCAGATTGGAGTTAGGGATATCAATATATTCAGTATCAATGATTTAAATATAATTGAAAATAATCCAATTTATTCTTATGGAATTTACTTTCAGCCTTATGAGATTTTTGAGGATTGGCAGAAAGTATTTCAATATGCTATTGCAGTTCTGGATGTGGAATGGACACCGGATACACTTCAAAAGGTCTATGAATTATTTTTAGATTTTATGAAGAATCAAATTTGTGAATTTGTGGAGACGCCCGCGATCTTGGAAAAAGAAATATTTTTCAAAACTTTTTTGAAGACAATTAATAAAAAGAGAGAATATCTATACTGTAAGGAAGATGCAATTGTTTCGAGTGACTGGTTCAAGACAGTAGAAAACAGGTTTGTTTATCTGAACAATATATATACTTTATTAGAACGGAATTATCCAAAAGAAATTCGTGAGATGAATCATACAAAAACTTTTGAACTGTCGGATTTCAGAGGTTTGTTGGATGCATCGGAGGCGGGGACTGCCTATCAAAAAGGGATGATTTGGGAAGAGACGGCGGCCTATATGTTAGAGCGGATTGAGGGGTTAAAAATAAACGGCAGACGCCTGCGTGTTGACAGGCAGGAGATCGATTTATGTTGTGTCAATGTTTCTGTAAAAGAAGAATTATGGAAGCTTGGTGCTTTAATTCTGGTGGAATGTAAAAATTGGAGCAGTAAGGCGGATGTCAGTGTTATTCGCAGTATTGGACAAATTATGTATATGAAAGGAACTACTGCAACGTTACTGTTTAGCAAACAAGGAGTTACCAGTGAAGCAAAAGATGAAATATTACAGTTGGCACTTAAAGGTGAATATGTTTTATGCATTACTAAAAGTGATTTGTTGGCCGTTAGGGAAAAGGAAGATTTCAATAAGCTTTTACTAAGAAAATGGTGCGAAGTGGAAGAAAGGATAGCGGATGATGTGAGACTTTTGGGATAATAAATTTATTGCACAGAAACACTTTTTTATTTGTGGCCAGACAGAAAATTATAGTATAAAGTGTCTGTACGATATTTTATATAAATGGATGGAATTAAGATGCTATAATGCACAGGAGATAAAATATGGCAGATTATGATTTTTACACTTTATTTGATTCATTGGAATTTCAGGATTTTGCCCGGGATATGGTACAAATACGAGAGGGAATTACTTTTGAATCTTTTGCGAGAGGGACAGATCTGGGAATCGATGGAAGATATGTTTTGAAGGATGGCAGTGTAATTATTTTCCAGGCCAAAAGCATTAGAAATACGAGTGGGAAGATTCTTGATATTGCAAAAAAAGAGAGGAAAAAGCTTGATAAGCTTTCTGGAATGGGGATTAGAATTTTCCGTTATATTCTGGTGTTTTCAGATGCTCTCGGAGTGATTAAAAAGTCACAGATTATGAAACTTTTTTCCCCATATATTTTAGATACTTCTGACATTATAACAGGACCGGATTTAAATAATTATTTAAGTAATATGAGTGAAAAATATCACTCTGTGGAAGAAAAATACTTTAAGCTTTGGATTCAGAATACAAAGACTCTTAAAAAAACGCTCTATGAGGTGGTACATAGTCCATTGATAGATATATCTAAGAGTAAACTGGAGGAGGCTATTGAAAAGGCGCAAATTTTTGTGGAGACAGAAGTGTATGAAGAAGCGAAAAAGAAGCTGGAATATAGCCGTACTCTCATAATATCCGGAGACCCAGGGGTTGGAAAGACTACACTTGCAAATCAACTGGCATTGTATTATTATGCTAAATTTGGATTTCATTCATTTATTTATGCAAGATCCGTGGACGATTTATATGTTTCAGAACATATTGATGCGAAAAAGGTGATTGTTTTTGATGATTTTTGGGGAGATACTGATTTTAATACTATTGGAAATGGGAAAAAGACCAGAGCTCTTGTTTCTTTTATTGAGCATATTCAAAAGAGAAAAGATTGTATTTTGCTTATAACAACAAGAGAGTATATTTTGGAGCAGGGACTTAAGAAAAATGAAGAATTTAGAAAATTGGCAGAGACTCTTAAGTTGAATTGTCGTATAGATCAGTATTCCAGGGAAGATAAACTGCGAATTTATTATGGACACCTAAAGTATACATCCCTGACCTGGGAGCAGGTAAACGTACTTAGCGGTATTGGTTATGAAGTAATATATTCATCAAATTATAATCCACGGGTAATCGAAATGTTCCTTGAGACAATAAACCCTGCTATGTTACCGGACAGATGCAAAGAAGAATTTTTACAGCATCTGGATTGTCCAATGGATTTTTGGGAGAGGATATTCGAAGAATTGTCTCAGGAGGCGAAGGCAATATACCTGCTCATGGCAATAATGCCACTGCCTGTTGAACTGAAAGTATTAGAAAAATGTTATTATACGATTCTTAAGGAGAATGATAAATCTTTAGAATGGAAAGGATTTCCTGAAGTAATTATTGAACTGGAAAAGACGGTGATTCGGACAGATTCATACAATGAGGAAAACAGTGCATTGTATGTAATAACTTTTCAGAATCCATCGGCGAAGGATTATATTCAGGAAAAGATTAGGGAAAATCAAGAAAAATATTGCGATTTTTTGTTGGATAGCTGTTCCTATTTTTCTCAATGCATAGAATTTTTACAAATTATGGCGGAAGTGGAAGATAAGGGGGCCTGGTATCAGAGGGGAATGTCCAAAGCGATACTCCTTGTGGATTCTGATTCAATTGTTTTCTATGACAGATATAAAAATCTTCTGCAAAATAATAGAGAGATAAGTCGTTTTTTACATACGTTTAGGACTGAACACAAAGGACGGGAACAAAAATTTGGTCGGCTGCAGCAATTATTTTTACTGTATGACAGAAGAAAATGTTCGAACCTGAAAAACTATTTTAAGAAGACTTTTTATGCATTTGTTCATCTGATAGATCAATTTCCGGAAGCTGTTCATAGTGAAGATTTGGAGATTTTTTCAGAGACGGCTGTGCATATGATAGAAATGGAAATCTGTACGGATACGAGGTGGTTACTCAATGTTTATATGGATGGCCTGATGAGAAACCGTATGGAATTGCATGGCGGAGCATTTGAAACGTATTACAGCGGTGAGTGGGATAAATACATAATATCAAATAGTGATAAAGTTTCGGCATACCTGGAAAAGTTATATGATGCGGAAATATGTTTAGCTGCAGTAAAAAATGATGCAGAGATTTTTGATGATTGGCTGATGGAATGTGAAGAAGCCTATATTCACTTTAAATTGAAAATACCACAAACTTTTCAGGTTAAGATTGAAAAGTATAGATATTGGTTGACAGAAGAGAATAAGGATGAGTATAAAGAAGAAACTTATGAGGAAAATTCAAAGGAACAGTCCAAATGGATATTATCAGATATCAAAGAGGACTTTGAGAATGAGTATTTGGATGGAGTTCTGCCATTAGAAGTTGATGATTTGGATGAATGGTTTCAATTAAGGGAAATTCCGGTTCAAATAAAAGACATTATGATTGCTGAAGAACTTGCAGATAATGAATATTGGACTTCCTATATGTGGGAGGAAGAAGCCCTGGAATTCTTAGTAGGATTTATTGGCTGGAATGGTGAATTGCCGCTGGATATTACAGAAGCATCATCCGCTGTGGTAAAATATATTTCAGATAGCTGCACGGTATCTGAAGATGTATTGGAGAATTTGTTTAATAAGCTTGCATTATCTGGAAATAATACAGGTATTTTTTCATATGAGGAGCTAGAGCAGATGTGCCCGGAGTTGCTTAGGTGGGATGATAAATTGATACGGGATATGGAGAAAATTCATGTCCTTGTGCATAAAAAGAACTGGTACTATCTTTCGAATTGTCTACTGGCATTAAGTTTTCATTTGTGTAATCTGCATGAGTTGGATGCTGAGACGCTTGGAAAATATTTTTCCTGCATTTTGCTGGAGGGCAAAGAAAAGGTGGAAGGACAGGAGAATCTGCAGGAACTGATTAGAGTTGGAAAAGAATGGCTGAAGCATAAAAAACTGAAGGATGAATTTATTTCTTTTTTATATCATATGGAGCAGAACATATTTTTACAACGGGTGATGGTTCCGTTAGCTGCGGATATGTATAACAAGGCGAATGCTGATACCGAGGAAGAAATAGTCAAAAATATAATGGAATTATTAGATTTAGAAGCCAAATATGCAGAGGATGGAACCTGTGTTGGTGGTTCGCAAAGTTGTATGAAATATTTTTGGCTGGCTCAGATAATTTATAATGATATTATTATGGATGTCATTCCGGATGATTTAACAAAAGAACAGATGAAAATTATAGAGGCCAATACTGATAGGGATGTAGAAGGATGGAGGATTGATGCAAGTCTGCTTAAGGAGGCAGGCTTATTAAAGTCCTTTGGAATCTATGATAAACTGCTTGCTATATGGCAGAATATTTGTCAGCTGAAAGCGGAGGAAAGAAGCGATGGGTGAGAAAAAATCGGGGATAAAGGGGAAAAAAACAAAGGTAGAACTACTCAAAGAGCATTTATTATATGCGGCCGGAAAATACTCTGACTATAGCAGATATGAAAGTTCTCTTGCAAGTACAGAAGAAGAATATGATGAAACCTTAGAACTGTACAACATGGATATATGGTTGGGAAATTCTGAAGGAACAATTCGGGATAAGGCCGCAGAGATGCTGCGTGTAACTACTGAACTTTTTTATGACCTGGCAGATAACGCGGCGCGTGAGCTATATTATGTGATGCGTGAGATAGTTGAATTAGATGAGGACAGCCAGAAGAAGATATGTGGAGTAGTGATTCCGAAAGACATTTTTACTGAGAAAGAGTTTCGGGAAATGTTATCTGAATGGTATGAATATGAGTATGTTCAGGAAGATGCGTTACAGGCTTATTTAGAGATACTCAAGAGGTGGGAGTGGGGGGAATAATTTTGATATTCTCAAACAATAGTATTTTAATCATATGCTTTCAAACAGCTGTACTTTTACAACATAGGAATGATTAATAATATTATGAAGCCGGGGCTATTAAATATATAATGAATGTTTTATAACAAGCTTATTATTTATATAAAAAACATGTATAAAGAAAAGACAGGAGGATTAACTTGTTCTATTGCTTACGGAAATACATTTAAAGAATTACTATTTTCTGTGAAATTGGCCAAAATGGAAAAAGATTCAATTAGAGGGATAAAAATCAATGAACAGGAAAGCTTGTAATGTTGCAGAATAAAATTATTTTATTTTCTAATTATTTCGACATTGCGTTAATAGAACTATATTAAACGCAGACTTAATTTTGAAGCGTTAAATTTCAGTGTAAAAGAATACTTGGAGGACACCCCATGAACTATTTTTTTGTATTCCAAAATAAAACATTCCACGAAGAACATCAAGGCGGCTATTTGTGGGCTCCCCAGTATGGAAACTCTGGAAGAACAGCCTCACACTGGTCAAAGATGAAAGAAGTAAAGCGAGGAGATGTTATCATACATAGCTATAAAAAGCAGATTATAGCGATAAGTGTGGCAAAAAAAGATGTGTATGTGGCGAAAAAGCCAGTAGAGCTTTCCAATGATTGGCAGACAGATGGGTGGAGAGTGGATACTCAATATATCGTATTTCCCAATCCAATTATTACATCGAACTATATGGAAGAGCTTTTGGAATTGCAACCACAGACAAGTGCGCCCTTTAATAGACTTGGGAGAGGTAATACTGGATATTTATTTGAAGCAACTAGAGAAATGTATGAATTCATTATTGCTCAGACAGCGACATACCCACAAAATGAGAATGCGCTAAAACAAGCATTGGAGTTGGTAAATCAGATAGAGCATCCTCAAAATAAAGTATCTGAGGTCGAAGTTGTAATGGAATTGGAAGCATTTAAGGCGAATATTTTATCTGTTGATAAATTAGCAATTCTACTAAAGGAAACAAAGCCGCATAAATCGCAGAAAACGGAAGTAGAAGTACTTTATCGAAGCCCATATTTGAAAAAAATGGTTAAGAGGATGGCCAATGGTATCTGCCAAATGTGTGGTGAAAAAGCGCCGTTTTATGATAGAAATAATGAGCCGTATTTAGAAGAACACCATGTGAAGCAACTGGCAAAGGGAGGAAGCGATACAATGGATAATGTTGTCGCAATCTGTCCGAATTGCCATAGAAGAGTTCATGTGCTTAAAAAAGATGAAGATATTATTATTTTAGAAAAAATGGCAAAACAAAATAATAATAGATATCAAAGATTGCTTGCATACATTGAAAAGATGCAAAATGAACAAAGCATAAATAGTTTGGAAGAAGATATGCTACAGCTTATGGAACTACAAAATGAGGATTCCCCAAATACTAATAGATCGAATTAATCATCGAGAGGTAAAAATGCTATGGATAGAAAGTCGATATTTGCTTGGGTAAAACAAAGCTATGGCACGGCTCCAGAATATTTATGGCAGGATACTCCGTGGAATGCTGTGCTGAGAAACAGTGAAAGCAACAAATGGTATGCCATTGTAATGAAGATTGAAGAAAGCAGATTGGGTATTCCAGGAAATCAGATGATCGATATACTTGATATTAAGTGTGATCCGAATCTGATCGGAGCTCTCCGGCAGCGCCCTGGTTTTTTCCCAGGCTATCATATGAATAAAAACAGTTGGATTACGATTCTTCTTGATGGTACTGTCCAAGAGGAAGAAATTAAAAATCTGATAGATTTAAGCTACCAGCTCACCCAGCCGAAAAAGAAGGCCAAAAAAGTGGAGATAAGAAAATGAACGTGATTGGAGAAAAGGTGAAAAGTCCCAAATTAGGTGTTGGAACAGTAATTGAACAAGAACCTTCCCATATAACTGTTCAATTTGCGACCAAAACAAGCCAGTTTCAATTTCCTGATGCATTTGAACGCTTCCTAATAGCAGAGGACCCAAACATACAAAATACAATGATAGAGCGAATAAATGCTATTAAGGAAGCGGAAGCTCAAAGAAGAGCAGTCGAGGATGCTGCTCGAAAAGCGGAAGAAGAGAGCAAACAGGCGGCTGCACAAGAAAAAGTAAGAGGACAGAGAAAAAGGACAAAAAGTATAGATGATATGTTTTCGGAGGATTATCATGTGGACCATTTAGCGCGACACCCAATCCTTACATATCAGCAGGTTGAAGAACAGTTTGGAATTAAAATAACAGGTTTTGGACGCGGAATTAATGTAACACCATCAAAGGTGGTTCTGATTTCTTCGATAAGTAAGGCAGAGGGTAATTTTGTCTATCACGATAAATGGACTTCTGATGGTGAATACATTTATTCAGGAGAAGGTAAAACTGGGGATCAGGCCATGAGTAAGGGGAATCTGGCAATCAAAAATGCAGCTATGGATGGTAAGGAAATCCATTTATTTGTAAAATTTTCTCCTAAAGACTACTATTACCAAGGAAAATTTGAATTGGTGAGTTATACTTATGAAGATGAGAAAGGTGAAAACGGATGTACTCGTAAGGAGTACAAATTCCGTTTGAAAAAGGTATAGAGATGGAAGAAATAGTTGATGTTGTTGCCGCACTGATTTGGGATAAAGATAAATTTATGATTTGCCAGAGACCAGCACATAAGGCGAGAGGATTGCTGTGGGAATTTGTAGGCGGGAAGGTTGAGGCTGGTGAAACAAAACAGGAAGCCCTTATCAGAGAATGCGAGGAAGAATTGGCAATAGAGCTTTCTGTAGAGGAAGAATTTATGTCTGTAGTACATGAGTATCCAGATATAAAGGTTCGCCTGACATTGTTTAATGCTGCAATCAAAAATGGAGTTCCTCAAAAGCTGGAGCATAATGATATTAGATGGATTCGTAGAGATGAGATTCCCCAATTTGCATTTTGTCCTGCGGACATTGAGATACTGAAACGGATAATGGAAAGCTAAGCTTCATCTGAAGGCCCGCCTTAGGCTAATACAGTTAAAACCATAAATACCCAATACAATAAACGACCAATACCATAATCATCCAAAAACATAAACACCTATAACCCAAAAACCCAAAACCACACCCAACCTGCCGCATATTACCGCCCCTCTCTCCTCAGAAGGCCCCTCTGATATGCAGCAGGTCAATTTTTGCCGGAGCAGGTCAAGAATGTCACATTGTTGATCTGCTCCGGCCGTTTTATACTTTACTAAAGGCTTAAAATGGCCAAAAATCCAATCAGCCACAAAAAACGGAGGAGAAAAAATAAAAATGTATCAATACGAAATGTTCGAATTAAGCCTCACCGGAGAACCGCCCCAGGGCTCCCAGGCGCTGTTCACTTTCCAAACCGTATTCCATCTGGACGGCGAAGAAAAGACCGTAAAAGGCTTCTACGCAGGAAGCAATACTTATAAAGTACGTTTCCTCCCAAAAAAAACCGGCCGGTATTCCTGGAAAACCGAAAGCATTATTCCCTTGGAAGGACCTGTGGCAGGGGAAGAAGAATGCCTGCCGGCAAGGACCGGACGACATGGTATGGTAAAGACAGAGGGCCTTCATTTTGTTTATGAAGACGGTACGAAGTATCTGCCGTTCGGAACCACCATTTACGCCCTTGCCCACCAGAGCGGGGAGATAATTGAACAGACCATGCACACCCTGGAGCACGCCCCCTTTAATAAAGTGCGCCATTGCATTTTTCCGAAGCATTACAGATACAATCACAATGAGCCGCAGTTTTTCCCTTTTGAAAAAAATGCGGAAGGGAAGTGGGATGTGCACCGCCCCTGCATGGACTACTGGGAGCATTTTGAAAAAATCCTGGTCCGGCTGGGAGATATGGGAATAGAAACGGACTTGATTTTGTTCCATCCTTATGACCGTTGGGGCTTTTCCATAATGAGTATGGAGGAATGGAAAATTCACCTGGATTACCTGCTCCGGAGACTGTCCGCCTATCCCTTTATCTGGTGGAGCCTGGCCAACGAATATGATCTGATGTTCAACCGCACGATGGAGGATTGGTATGAGATAGAGGAATTTGTCGCTGCCAATGACTGTTATGGGCATTTGCTGAGCAATCATAACTGTGTCCATTTTTACGATTTCACCCGTCCTAATGTGACGCATTGCTGCATTCAGACGGATGGTATGCATAAGGCGGCGGAATGGCAGGAGAGGTATCAAAAGCCGGTGGTTTTTGACGAGTGCTGTTATGAGGGAAACATCGATATGGCCTGGGGGAATATTTCCGCATTTGAGCTGGTGAACCGTTTCTGGCGCGGCTGCATTCAGGGGGCCTTTGTGACCCATGGGGAAACCTATGTCTCGGAGGACGAGGTGCTCTGGTGGGCCAGGGGCGGCCGTTTGAAGGGGCAGAGCGCGCAGCGGATTGCTTTCCTGAAGGATTTTCTGTACAGTCTGCCATCCTGCATAAGCCCCTGGAAGGAGCCTTTTGTGATGGGGCCGGATGATAGGAACATTACGGCCACAGTTTTTGAGAAACCGGAGGAAGCATATGAACGGTTCCGGGCTTTGGTAAATACAGAGGAACGGGAGCTGTCCCAGGCAAAGGACGCATGCTATTATGGCCATTGCGGGGATCAGGTCTACATAAAATATTTTGCGAGACAGTGTTGCGCTATGTGTTTCCTTACCCTGCCGGAAGATAAAAAATACGAGGTTGAGATCATCGATGCATGGGAAATGACAAGGACGACTGCGCTGGAGGAGGCCTGCGGAAGGGTCGAAGTCAGGCTGCCCGGCAAAGAAGGGATTGCCGTGATTGCAAAACAGCTGCCATAATTAATTAAACAGCTGCAATAATTTGAACGTACCGGACGTTACGTATCTTGAACGCACAATCGGGTTCCTGTATACTGGACTATACAGGGTAAAAAACGGAAACAGGCAGGTCTGCGCATTTACTGCGCAGACCGTGGAAAAACGCGGCGCTTCAGGCATCCGGCCCACAGCGCAGCGTTTAATTGGCCGGAAGCGGTAACGGTTCGGCCCCGTCTGAACCGTTACAAAAAGACGCCCCCGTCCGGCTTCCCGGAGGGGGAAAAAGCTTCTGATATGGGGGAAGGGGCATGAAAAAGCAGGGTATGGTGAGTGTTTTTAAAAAGCTGTACATTCTTTTTGTAATCATCATAGTAATCATCTATGTGAGTACAATCATAATTTTTCTGAAATATGCGAAACAGCAGCGAAATGTGGAAATAGGCGGGATGCAGAGCGCCGTTGTCCATAATGTTTCGGCGCTGGAGCAGCAGCTGGAAATTATTTACAATCTGGAGCGCAATCTGGTCAGCGACGGAAGGATTTCGTCCCTGGTATATGACACCTCCCTGAACGGGTATGAAAGGTCCCAGCTGATGCTGGCGCTGCTGGTGAATATGCAGGGCTTTCAGTCGCTGAATAATATCATTGAGGATATCACCATTATTTTTCCCAAACAGGAGATGGAGCTGAGCGCGGTGGAGGGGCATAGCAGTAAGGAATATGTGCCCATACCCAGGAATGGGGATAATACGGCCCGCAGCCTGGTATATTGCGACGGGAAGGCGCAGATGGAGCTGCTGTACCCTCTGACCTATTCGATAGAGGAGGATTACGTCCCTGATTTCGGCGTGAGCATTACGCTTTCGGAGGATTATCTGCAGGAGCTTCTGGAGCTGTTTGGCAGCGGAGAACAGGCGGGCGCGTTTTTTGTGCTGGATGGCGGGGAAGTGCTTGGTCAGCAGCCTGTGGAGGAGGAAGCGCAGGCGCAGCTGATGGACTGCTGGTACCGGGCATGGGAGAAGCAGGGCGGAGGAGAGAGTTTTCTTGGTAAGGGAAGGTGCCTGGGGACAAGCTATCTGTTTATGTCGGAAAGCATTCCCGGCTACGGGATTACCGTGGTTGCCTACCGCAGCGGCAGAGGGATAGGAAGCTCGGCAATGGTGGCTTTGCTTATGATGGGCGTTGTGCTTTTGGTCATCAGCATACTGTTTTTTGAAATCCTCTATCAGACCAACACCGCCGTGAATAAGCCGCTGAAAAAGGTGGTGCAGGCGTTTGGGCAGGTGCAGGAGGGCAACCTGGAAATCCGGATTTTCCATAAGCCCCAGGATGAGTTTCAATACATATATTCGTCCTTCAACCGAATGGTGGAACGCATCCAGGAGCTGATCGAAAACGTGAAGGAGCAGGGCAGGCTTTTACAGAATGCGGAGCTGATGCAGCTGCAGTCACAGATCAACCCGCACTTTTTGTATAACAGCTTCTATCTGATCCGGATTATGGCTAAAAATGAGTCCTATGATCAGATTATACAGTTCGTCACCTCCCTGGCAAAGTACTACCGTTTCCTGAACAAGGAGGTGGAGCAGAATATCCCCCTAAGCCGCGAGGTGGAGCATATGGAGAATTATATCGACATCCAGCAGATGCGGTTCGGGGATAAAATCACGGTGCATAAAGGGCAGCTGCCGGAAAGTGCGGCCGGCTTCCTTGTGCCGAAGCTGATACTGCAGCCTGTCATTGAAAATGCCTATAATTATGGCATGTCGGATATTTTAAAGGACGGACAAATCGCCATCTCCTATTCCCTTAAGGAGCCATACCTTTGCATTGTAATTGAGGATAACGGAGGCGGCGGAAGCAGCGAAAATATTGAAAGAATGCGGGAATACATCCAGGATTATCAGGGCCGGGCAGCCGGACATGCGCTTTCCAATATAGAACGCAGGCTGAAGCTGGCTTACGGGGAAACAAGCGGCATCCTGCTGGAACAAAGTGAGCTGGGAGGCCTGAAGGTGATCCTGCGGATTGACATGAGGGTAACGCTGTAAGCTGTTGTATACTTTTTTGAAAGGCTGGAATGGCCGCAGAAGGAGGAGGTAAAATTATGTGGAACGAAGCATTATGGCTGGGAGTGCCAAGGGCTGAGATCGAGGAAAAGAAAATATACCAGGGGGATATGAACGGGCGGTTCGCATACTACCGCCTGGATTTCATGCTGGATCAACGGGCAGAGCTGAAGGCGGATATTTCCGCCAATTCCCGCTACCGCTTGTGGGTAAACGGGCAGCCGGTGCTGTCCGGTCCCTGCCGCAGCGATCAGTTCAGGCACTATTATGAAACGGTGGAGTTGGGGGATTATCTGCAAATAGGGAAAAACGTGCTTGCCGTGCAGGTGCTTTTGTGCGACAGCATGTATGTAAAAGAAGGACCAGGGGACAACCGGGCGCCGTTAAACAGCGTGGCGACCCTGCCGGCGGGGCACAGGCTCGCCGTGGAGGGCGTGCTTAAAGGTGAGGAAGGTAATCCGTTGGGGGAGGTGACAACGGGAAAAGCCCCCTGGAAGGTATGGCTGGACAATACGTTTTTCCTTACAAAGGAACCGGTGGTGAATGGGAATATGGGCGCGCTAACGGAAAGGATTGATTTCAATGCGACGCCGGGCGGCTGGAGACTGCCGGATTTTGACGATGGCGGCTGGCGGGCCGGCGATGTGTTGGAGCCGGTAAAATGCGGGTTTGAGATGATGTTCGGCATTCTCAAGACCTTTATGATGGAGGAGCGTCCCATCCCGCTGCTGTATGAGCGTCCGGCCGTCCTTGAAAAGGAGCTGGGAGAAAGCGTTATGAAGGAAGCAGCCTACGTGACGGTGCGGCCGGGGGAACGCAGGACGCTTCTGTTTGACGGGGAAGGGCTTTTCAACGCCTATTTCCGATATCAAATCGAAGGCGGCGCAGGGGCGGAGATTTCCTTTACCTATTTTGAGAAGTTCACGAAGGGCATTGACCAGGTAAAAAGGGATGACTACATCAATGGGGAAATCGGGCAGAACGGGCAGAGGGATACAATCGTGCTGGATGGCGGCAGCCTGCTTTATGAGCCTTTCTGGTACAGGACCATGCGCTTTTTAAAGATTGAAATTCAGGCGGCGGGGGAGGAAGTGCGTTTTTACAGGCCTGCGCTTTTAAAGACCGGTTATCCTTTAAATCCCGGCTCCTATATCAAATCGGACGCTCCCTGGGTGGAGAAGGTGTATGACATGTGCGTGCGCACCCTGCAGGGCTGCATGATGGAAACCTATATGGACTGCCCTTTCTGGGAACAGATGCAGTACCCTATGGATACCAGGCTGCAGGCGCTGTTTACCTATGTGTGCAGCGCGGATACGAAGCTGGCGGAGAAGGCCCTCCGGGATTTCCATGATTCCATGCTTCCCATGGGCCTGATTCAGGGCAGGGCGCCCAGTAACCCGAAGCAGATTATATCCACCTTTTCTTTGTACTATATTTTCATGCTGCTGGAGTATTACAGGCGTACGGGAGATACGGATATACTGAAGCGTTACCGGGCGGATGTGGACAGCATCCTGGAATATTATGACAGGCATCTCGGGCCGCAGGGACTGGTGGAAAATCTGGGCTACTGGGATTTTGTGGACTGGCAGGAAAGCTGGCATGATACCATGGGACGTCCCGCGGCGGTGCGAAAAGGCCCTTCCACCATTATTAACCTGATGTATGGACTGGCCCTGCTTGACGGGGCCGAAATCAATGAGGCCACCGGCAGGTCCGGCCTTGCGCAGGAGTACAGGGAACGGCAGAAAAACATCGCTGATCAGATCCAGAACCTGTGCTGGGATGCAGGGCGGGGAATGTTCCGGGAAGGCCCCTCCTGTCAGGAATTTTCCCAGCATGCCCAGAGCTGGGCGGTGTTAAACGGCATGCTTTCCGGGGAGGAGGCGCGCAGGGTGATGCGCAGGACCTTTGAGGAAAAGGATGTGCTGCGCTGTTATTTTTCCACCTGCTATGAGCTGTTCCGCGCCTGTGAAAAGGCGGGCTGCTATGAGCTCACCGCCCGGCAGATGGACTGGTGGATTAAGCTGCTGGAGGAACACTGCACCACCTGCCCGGAAACACCCTCCAATTCCAGAAGCGAGTGCCATGCATGGAGCGCGTTACCCATGTATGAGCTGATCAGCGTCATGGGAGGCATCCGCAGGGAAGCGGGCAGTCCGGCGCGGGTGGAGGTCTGTCCCCATCTGGACTATGTTCCCAACCTGGAGGGCGGCATGCTCACCGAATATGGGCTGGTTACCTTCCGCTATTATCCAAAGGATGGCGGCATGCAGTATGAGCTGGCGCTGCCGGAGGGAATGGAAGGAAGCTTCCGGGGAGCAAACGGCGGCAGCGCTGTGCTGAGGGCCGGTAAAAATGAAATCTGGGAGCCTGTGAAAAAGGCCTGAAAAACAAAGTGACGGATATAACAAATAGTAAAATATCAGCCGGGGCAAAGCTGTCCCCGGCGGCGTGGAGGTTATTTATGGAACATACGGATGTGGTAATTATCGGTGCGGGAGGCGCGGGCATGATGGCCGCGCTGACGCTGGCAAAGGCCGGCAGGAGCTGTGTTGTGCTGGAGAAGGGAAAGCATTTGTCCGTGAGTAATGCGGCCAGGGCGGGCGGCCCTTCCCTGGCAGATACTCTTTTGCAGGAGGAGGAAAACTGCACCGTTTCAGCAGAAATGTTGTTTAGGCATATGTATGGATTTTCTCGGGGCACCGTGGACGGCGGCCTGCTGTACCGGTGTATCAGAAACGGAAGGAAGGTTGAGGCGCTGCTAAGGGAAAGCGGCATTCAACTGCGGCTGACGGAGGATTTATACAGTGTGGGCTTCAGGGCCAGGCATTTTTTTGAAACGCCGGCGCCGCAGCGGTGGGAGCTGCTTGCAAAGAAGCTTGAGGAATACGGCGGCAGAGTGGTCCTGAATGCCTGCGCCGGGGAGCTTTTGACGGAAAACGGCAGGATATGCGGCGTCCTGGCCGTTGACGGACAAAGCGGGGAACAGACGGCGTATTACGGAAAGGCGGTCATCATCGCCAGCGGCGGTTATCTGGGAAATGAAGAGATGCTAAAGCAGCATTTCGGGGATATTACCGTAGGCCCGCTGGGCAGCCGGCTCAGCGATGGGGCGGGGATCGCCATGGCGCTGAAGGCCGGAGGCATGGAGGATCGCAGCTGGGGAATCTGCGCCGGGGAGTTCGGCGGCTACCACAGCAGGATGAAGGGACGCTTTCCTGGGAATATGCGCTGGGCCATGACCGGCGGTCTGCTGGTGGACCGGGAGGGCCGCCGTTTTATGGATGAACAGCTGCTGGCGGATCAGCCGCTTTCCGTGGGAGGGGAAGTGACCCTGCGCGCCGGAAGCTATTATGCGGTGCTGGACGAAGCTTTTTACCAGGGTATACGTTCTGCCAGGTCGGTATACGACTTTTATGGCCGCCCGGAGGAATGGAAGACTGGAAAGTCCGCCCTTGACAGGGGACCCTGGCCCTTCCCGGAGGATCTGGAAAGGGATATCAGTGAGGGCTGGGCTTTTTGCTGCGGCAGCCTTGAGGAAGCGGCGGCGCATTTTTCCCTTCCTTTTCTGGAAGAAACGGTTACGCGCTACAATGCCATGTGCGAGGCCGGGCAGGATACGGAATTTGGGAAAAACAGCTGGCTGCTGAAGCCGGTGGCAAAGGCGCCCTTTTATGTATTTGCCTATGAACCCAGCGCCTGGTGCACCATAGGCGGCGTGAAGACGGACGCCTTCTGCAGGGTGCTTGACAGGAAGCAGAAGCCAATTTCAGGACTTTATGCGGCGGGTGTGGATAATGGAAGCTGTTACTGCGCCCCATATTATGATACGGAGGGCGCCTGTCTGGGACTGGCCTTCACCAGCGGGATCACTGCGGCGGAACATATTTTGGGTAACTGGTCCGCCTGATTGGTCCGTCATATTATGAATGGCATGGCTGAACAGTAAACATTTTGCAGGCGGCAGTTCGGGTAATGGGGCGCTGTTTGGGAACAGGTCAATTTTTGAACCGGGATATCAAGAAAGTTGCATTGTTGGATTCCGTTTTCCTTTTTATACTGGCCTTAGATGAAAAACACAGCCGGGAAGGCAACGGACGGCTGGAGGAAAACAAAACTCAAGGAGGAAAACACATGAAGAAGAAAATTGCGTTATTGCTGGCGGCGGCAATGACCGTAAGCCTGATGGCAGGCTGCGGCGGGGATTCCGGCAGTGCACAGACAGCGGGAAACAGTGAAGCGGCCAGCGCTGTCACCGAGGAAGAGGTGGATCCCAGGTTTAAATATGAGGAACCGGTTACCCTGACCTCTTATTTTGAAATCTCACCGGCTTTGGGTGAGTTCAATAAGGAAGACATGCTTAACAGCGTTTATTACACCAGGATGACCGAAGAAACCAACATTTCCATCGACTGGCTTTGGTATGCGGCAAACACGCCGGATGATTCCCAGCAGAAGAAGAGCGTGGCCATTGCCTCCGGCGAAATCCCGGATTTCATGATTGTCAACAGCTCCCAGCTTTCCCTGCTTGCCAAGAGCGACCTGATTAACCGGAACATCGGTGAGGTATTTAAAAAATATGCATCCGATGAGCTGATGGCATGGACGACCGGGGAAGGAGATGCCGCGCTGGAGGCCGCAACCGATAAGGGAGAAATCATTGCGATTCCGCTGGTGGATTCCTCCATTGATAAAGCCCCCATGCTGTGGATCAGAAGAGACTGGATTAAGAAGCTGGGCCTGGAAATGCCCAAAACCCTGGATGAACTGTACAATGTCATGGTTGCCTTCCGGGATCAGGATCCGGACGGAAACGGGAAAGACGATACCATCGGCATGGTATTCCACAATAATTTCCTCAGCGCCGGACTGGGCGACGGCGTGGGCGTTTTCAACGGCTTTGGCGCTTATCCCACCGCCTGGATTGAAGACGGGAACGGCGGTCTGGTATATGGCTCCGTGAAGGAGGAAAATAAGGATGCGTTAAACTTCCTGGCAAAAATGTATCAGGAAGGGCTGATTGAACAGGATTTCTCCTCCAATGACGAGGTAAAGGCTTCCGAAGCGGCGGCTTCCGGACGGGCGGGCATCCAGTACGGCCTGATGTGGAACGCCAACTGGCCCCTGAATTCCACAGTCCAGAACGACATAGAAGCCGACTGGGTAGCCCTTCCCATTCCCACGGCTGTGGACGGGGATGCAAAGCCCCAGATTTCCCTCGCTATTACAGGCTATGTTGTGGTAAACAAGAAATGTGAGCACCCGGAGGCAGTGGTGAGGATGCTGAACTTCTGGGTAGATAAATACGGATATTCCGGAGAGGAATATAATGATTATCTGGTGAAGGATGCCAACGACGTCCTGAACTTCCCTCTCCACTGGGTTATGCTGAAGACCTGGTTCCCCTTAAAGAATCTGACAATCCACAACAATATTGTGGCGGCGCTTGAGAGCGGCGACAGCTCCTCACTGAATGCCGAGGAGCTGGTAAGCTATAATGACATCCAGAATTACCTCTCGGGCGATATCGTGACCAGCTACGGCGGAATGAAGACCTTCGGCAATGACATGTCGGCTTACGATACCATGAACGAATATTATGAGAAGGATATGTTCCTGTGGGATAAGTTCACCACCGGCCCCACACCGACCATGGGTCAGAAGATGTCCACCGTGACGGATAAGGTGATGGAGTATTACACCAAGGTTATCATGGGCATTGAGACTACCGACAATTTCGATGATTTTGTCAAGGAGCTGAATTCTCTGGGACTTGATAAAATAACGGAAGAAGTAAACGAGTGGTACGCAGGTAAGTAATCATGAAAGGGAGCTGGGCATAAAAGACGTGAGAGTTCACACAACGTAAACTGTTGCGAAAGGGCCTCGCTCCCTTTTTGTGAAGCAAGCAGAGAGAAGGGGACTGGGATGAAACAGAAAAAAAGCCTGGGCACAATTATGAAGAGGGAATGGCCTCTGCACGTAATGCTGCTGCCCGCAATCATTTTATTAATCATTTTTGCCTATCTTCCCATGGTAGGTATTGTAATCGCCTTTCAGGACTTTGTCCCGTCGGGCGGGATGAAAGGGTTTTTCACCTCCGAATGGGTGGGACTTGATAATTTCAAATATATTTTCGGCATGAAGGATTTCCGGCAGGTGCTGGTGAATACGCTGGTCATCGCGCTTTTGAAAATCATTGCGGGCATTATCGTGCCCCTGGTTCTGGCTCTTTTGTTAAATGAAGTAAATAACAAGGTGTTCAAGAAAGCGACGCAGACGATCATCTATGTTCCGTATTTCCTTTCCTGGGTGGTCCTGGGCGGTATTCTGGTGGATATTCTTTCGCCTACCAGCGGGATTGTAAATACCGCGATTACCGCACTTGGCCATGAACCTGTCTTTTTCCTGGGAAGTCTGGAAACCATCCGGGGAACCCTGGTGGCCTCCGATGTATGGAAAGGCTGCGGCTACAATATGGTAATCTTTCTGGCTGCGCTGACTGCCATCGATCAGAGCCAGTACGAGGCGGCCAAGGTAGACGGCGCAGGCTATTTTAAACAGATGCTTTATATTACGCTGCCCGGCATCCTGCCGCAGATCATCCTGGTGACGGTCCTGGGCATGGGCAATATCTTAAACGCAGGCTTTGACCAGGTATTTAACCTGTACAGCCCCATCGTTTATCAGAAAGCCGATATCCTGGACACCTATGTGTACCGCCTGGGTATGCTGAATCTGCAGTACAGCGTTTCCACCGCAGTGGGGCTGTTCAAATCAGTGATTTCCTTTATCCTGATCGCCTCATCCTTCACCCTTGCAAAGAAATTTGCAAATTACAGAATTTTTTAGGAGGCCGTTATGAAAATAAAATCATCTCCTGCAAGAAAGGCATTTCTGGTAGTCAACTATTTTTTCCTGACGCTGGTCATGTGTATCTCCCTGTTTCCGCTGGTGCATGTGTTCGCCCTTTCCTTAAGCTCCAATTCCGCGGCGCAGGCGGGCTGGGTAACCATCCTCCCGGTGGATTTCACCCTGGATTCCTATCAATATATCCTGGCAAAACCGGAATTTTTCCAATCCTTCGGCGTGTCGGTGGTCAGAGTGGTCCTGGGGACCCTGCTCAGCATAGGGCTCACAATCCTGTGCGCTTATGCCATGGCTCAGCCGGATGAAAGATTCCATGCGAGAAAATATTATGTCTGGGTGTTCCTGGTGACCATGGTATTCTCCGGCGGGCTGATCCCTCTGTTTATCGTAGTGAAATCCGTGGGAATCTACAACAGCATCTGGGCGCTGATACTGCCCGGCGCGGTGCAGACCTTCAATATCATACTGATGCTGAACTTTTTCAGGGGCCTTCCCTATGCGCTGACGGAATCCGCACTGATTGACGGGGCAAACCACTTCCAGATCATGACGAAAATTATCGTGCCGGTATCCAAGCCCTCTCTGGCGACCGTGGGTCTGTTCACCATGGTAAATCACTGGAATTCCTGGTTTGACGGCATGATTTACATCAGCGATACCGCCAAGTATCCGCTGCAGACCTACCTGCGTAACGTCATCCAGTCGGTGGATATCGCCAGCATCGACCTGACCAGCGTGGGCGCCATGACAAATGTGTCACAGAAAACCGTGACGGCGGCGCAGATTTTCGTGGCGATTATCCCTATCCTTCTTGTTTATCCGCTGCTCCAGAAGTACTTCATTACCGGTATGACGCTGGGAAGTGTGAAGGAGTAGCAGCAGGCGGTACTGGCCCAAAAAGCGGCAGGAGTGAGAAGAAACTATGTACAGTGTTTTGATTGTTGATGATGAAAAAATGATCCGGGATGACGTATACGGCCTGCTTTCCATGGAGGAATCCCTGGAGCTTGATCTGACGACGGCGGCCAGCGGGGTAGAGGCGCAGGCCATCCTGGAAAAAAGGAAGATAGATATCGTGATTATGGATATCAACATGCCGCAGATGTCAGGTCTGGAGCTGTACGATATCGTCAGGGAAAGATGGCCTTTCTGTAAGGTCATCTTTCTCACGGGCTATTCTGATTTTGACTATGTATATAAGGTACATAAGCATGCAAAATATGTGCTGAAGGCGGAGGAAGATGAAAAGATACTGGAGGCTCTGCGGGAGTCTGTGGAAGAAATCGAGAACAGCCTCCTGCTGGAACGCCTGACCGATCTGCAGCGGGAACAGCAGAAGAAACCGCTGCTCCATGAAAGAAGCATGTTTTTACGGGAGCTTTTTGAAGGATACAGGGGCCTGTCCCAGCTTACCGGGGAGCTGTCGGTACAGCTTGGGATCAATCTGGATCCGGAAAAAGAAGTGTATTACCTTCTCCTCAGGCATGAAGCCTGGTACTGTGAGAATTACCAGGAGCAGCAGAATAGCACCCAGGACTGTTATCAGCTGCTGGAACGGTATTTCCTGGATTTCATGCGGGGCGCCTTTTTTGAATACAACAAGAATTACATCGTACTTCTTCTCCAGCCTGAAAAGCTGCTGCATGAGGAAACCATTGTAAAAATGCTGGCCGGCGCGGGGGAGCTGTTCCAGAAGGCGCTGAAAAAGAACCTGGGCAGGACGGTATCCATCCTGGTGGGGGAACGGCCGGTCACCCTGTCACAGCTATTGCAGGAATTTATCGGCATATGCGACCGTATGATCTGGCTGTCCGGGGAAGAGCTGGTGCAGGAGGGCCTGCAGAAGGAGGCACTCGCCAAAGAAACCCTGCCGGAGCACAAAAAGCAGGAGCTGATGCAGATGCTGTGGCGGCTGGAATATTATCTGGAAGGGATGGAGGAAGAAAATTCCCTGAATGTGCTGCGTCAGCTGCAGACAGAGCTGCAGAGCGTCAAGAGCATGCACGATCTGTTCGCGCTGGAGGCATACTGCACCATCAGCTCCCGGCTGATCGGCTGGATCAAGCGCCTGGAGCTGCACGAGGAGCTGGCCTTTCGGGTAGGCACCCTGAATTTGTACAATGTGTCAATGCATGCCAACTGGCAGGATGCCTTCGGCTACCTGCGGCATGTGGCGGAGAGCATTTTTTCCCTGAAAAACCAGAGTGTGGAAAAGCAGACCGAGGACGTGGTGAACCAGGTGAAAAAGTACATTGTGGAGCATCTGGACGGCGACACCTCCCTGTACAACCTGGCGGAGCAGGTACATTTCAGCCAGGAATATCTGCTGCGGATTTTCAAGAAAAAAGAAGGGATTACCATCCTTCAGTATATCAATGACTTAAAGCTGGCTGCGGCCAAGCAGCTGCTCACGGATTCGGAGCTGCAGGTAAGAGAGATTGCGGACCGGCTGGGCTTTGCCAGCCAGGGTTATTTCGGTCGTTTTTTCCGGAATAAGACAGGCCTGACGCCCAATGCCTACCGGGAAGCGGAAAAGAGGAAACAATAATTATGGAAGACAATACAAGATATCTGGTACGCTGTGAAGAAGCCTCCGACTGGGTCCGCCATGTGGATGAGGGCACCCAGATCGTGAATGATTTCTATCTGCCCCAGGGACCTTTTGAAAAAAATGAAATGAGCGATACGATCTATCACGCAGGGACAAAGGTGAACTATCATGAACACTCCCAGGGCTATGAAACCTTTTTTATTGCCAGGGGCTCCGTAGAGTGCACCATCCGCGGCAAAAAGGCAGTGGCGCAGACCGGGGATATCGTACACCTGCCGCCCTATACCCCTCATGGCTTCGTATTTCTGGAGGAGGGCACCATCTGGCGGGAGCTGTTCCAGGAAATTAACATGCAGCAGGGAATCCTGAACAAAAACATGATATTGAAGCACTATCCTGATTTATATGAGGATCCGGAATTTATCGGGATGTACCGGGAGGCTAACGGATCCTTTGTCCGGGAGAAGGAGGTGCAGGACATCGCACCAGTAGTTCCCAAAAGTGAAATCCCGGAAATCCGGGAGCCGGGCTTTGCCTGGGCCAGGCACTGCGGCGACGGCTGGGAGCTGAAGCTGAAGGTGGGCCGTTTTGAGTGCAACGGGGCAAAAGAGGTATGGGAAGCGAATCTGGATGCGGGTATTACCATAGAATACCAGGATCCCCACCCTTATTTTGAGCTGTATTATATTACGAAGGGCAGGGTGAGGTTTACCATTCTGGAGGGCTTTGCGGACGAGGCTGTGTTCGTAGCCGAAGCGGGGAGCATTGTACGGATTCCGCCCTATGCGAAACATAAAATTGAAGTGGTGGAGGCAGCGCAGCTGTTCGACAACGGATGTGAAATCCGGCTGATGAGCATGCTGGAGGATCTGGCGGCCATACGGGCGGCGAGACCACAGGTGCTGGAGGATCCGGTAATGAAAAAGAAGCTGCTGCGAAAATATAAATGCTTCGTCACCGCATTTTATAAAAAAGCCTGAGTATTGCAGAAAAGGGGAAAAGGGATGGAATTAAAAAAGCGTGTCAGAACATACAGCGGGACAAAGGAAAACGCGCCCGGCGAACTGGAATTACGAAACCGTAAAATTGCCCGGAGGGCTGCGGCAGAAGGAATCGTATTGTTAAAAAATGAAGGCGTGCTGCCTTTAAAAAAAGGGGCGAAGGCCGCTTTATTTGGAGGCGGCGCCGTGGGGACAATCAAAGGAGGAACCGGCTCAGGAGATGTGAATGCCCGTGAGACTGTGAGCATTTACCAGGGCTTTGTGGATGCGGGAATCCCCCTTATCAACAGGGACTGGCTGGAGGAATATGCAGAAATTTACCGGCAGGCCAGAGAGGAATGGAAAGAAGAAATACTTTCGGAAGCGGCCAGACGGGGGAAGGGTAAGTTCTTTGAGGTATATTCCTCCCATATTTTCCGCATGCCTGCCGGAAGCGCATTGAAGCAGGCGGATGTGGAGGGCGCTGACGTGGTGTTTTACGTGATCAGCCGCACCGCGGGCGAGGATGCGGATCGTTTCCTGGAGCCGGGGGATTATTATCTGACGGAGGAAGAAAAAGCGGAGCTGGCCTTTCTGGATGCCGCCTGTGAAAATCTGGCGGTCATTTTAAATACGGGAGGCGTCATTGATCTGCAGGATATCCTGGGTCTGACCCATTTGAAGGGGCTGGTGCATATTTCCCAGCCCGGCATGGAGGGTGGCAATGCGCTGGCGGATGTGCTGACGGGGAAGGTTACGCCCGGCGGAAAGCTCACCGGCACCTGGGCGAAGGATTATGGCGATATCCCCAATGCGGAAAATTACAGCCACAACAACGGCGATGTGCAGAAGGAATATTATACGGAAGGGATTTATGTGGGCTACCGCTATTTTGACAGCTTCCGGAAGGAAACGGCATATCCCTTCGGCTTCGGGCTGTCCTATACAAGCTTTTCCATACGGACGGAGGAGGTCTGCCCGGAAGAAAAGGGCGGGGCATACGTGACGGTGACGGTAAAAAACACCGGAGATACCTGGGCGGGCCGGGAGGTGGTGCAGGTATATCTCTCCTGTCCCCAGGACGGGCTGGAAAAAGAATACCGCAGGCTGTGCGGTTTTGCCAAAACGAAGCTTCTGGAGCCGGGAGAGGGCGAACAGCTGCGTATCCCAATCCCTTCTAAAAATATGGCCTCCTTCTCGGAAGAAAAATCAGCCTGGATAGTGGAAAAAGGACAGTACGGCGTATGGGTGGGAAATTCCTGCGCCGACTTGGAAATCTCCGGCGTGCTGGAGGTAGAGGAGGATACCGTTATTGAAGCGGTGAAGCATATCCTGCCTTTGCAGGAGCCTTTAAAGGAGCTGTCCTGTCCCAAAGACCTGCGGCTTTTGATGGAGCGGGCCTGGAAGGAGGAAGCGAAGGCGCGGGGCATCCTTCCAATCACCTGTGTTCCCGTAAAGGAAACCGCCGGGAGCTATCCTGTGACGGAGGCGGAAAAAATGGCGGAGGAGCTGACTGCAAAGCTTTCGGAGGAACAGCTGACGGCCATGGTCATCGGGGAAATCAGCAAAGGACAGGGGCAGGCGCTTGGCTCCGCGGGCATTATGGTGCCGGGAGCCGCCGGAGAGACCAGCAGCTGTTTGGAGGAAGCATACGGAGTGCCCGGAGTGCCTATGGCGGACGGCCCGGCGGGGCTGCGGCTGATGAAGTCCTATGAGGTGGATCGGGCCACCGGGCGGATCAACAGCCAGGGGATTTTCGGGGCGCTGGAGGGCGGTATTTTCGCCGACCAGACGGTGCATGAAAATACGGATACCTATTATCAGTACGCCACCGCCTTCCCGGTGGGCACCCTTCTGGCCCAGTCCTGGGATACCGGGCTTGTGGAGGAAGTGGGCCGGGCCGTGGCGGCGGAAATGGAAGCCTTCGGAGTGAGCTGGTGGCTTGCCCCTGGCATGAATATCCACAGAAACCCGCTCTGCGGCAGAAATTTTGAGTATTTTTCCGAGGATCCGCTGTTAAGCGGCAGTATGGCGGCGGCCATTACGAAGGGGGTTCAAAGCTGTAATGGCGTGGGAACCACCATCAAGCATTTTGCCTGCAATAATCAGGAAGACAACCGCATGGGCTGTGACAGCATCGTTTCCGAAAGAGCGCTCAGGGAAATCTATCTGCGGGGCTTTGAAATCGCGGTGAAGACGGCGCAGCCCATGGCGATCATGACCTCCTATAACCTGATTAACGGCGTGCATACAGCCAACAGTAAGGATCTGTGCACCGTGGCGGCGAGGGAGGAATGGAATTTCCAGGGGATTATCATGACGGACTGGACGACGACGATGCCCCGGGGCGGAAGCAGCGCCTGGGGATGTATAGCGGCTGGGAACGATCTGATTATGCCGGGCTGTGAGGGGGACAAGGAAAGTATCCTGAAGGCCTTGGCGGAAGGAACTTTGGACAGGGAGGAGCTGAAGGCCTGTGTGAAGCGGATGCTGCGGGTGATTTTCCAGACAAACGCCTATGAGGCTTCGGTTCCCTATGAGGCGGGCCGGTAAATGTGTACCGGCCGGAAGGAGAAAGAAAATGGATAATTTTGTGATTGAGACAGCCTCCGGAAAGGTCAGGGGCTTTGCGGAGGACGGCCAGATCGCTTTTCGCGGCATCCCCTATGCCATGCCTCCCGTGGGAGAGCTGCGGTTGAAGCGGGCGGTTCCGGTAAAGCCCTGGGAGGGCGTGCTGGATGCGATGGCATACGGCCCCAAGGCGGTGCAGTATAATGACGGCGTATGCGAAGGCTCAGAGGACTGCCTGACTTTAAATATCAGAAGACCCATGGAGGGAGAGAACCTTCCGGTACTGGTTTATATCCACGGCGGCGGCTACAACTCCGGCTGTGCCTCCGACGAGCTGTACCACGGCAAATCCTTCGTCAGCCACGGGATTGTATATGTCAGCTTCCAATACCGTCTGAACGTCTTCGGTTTTTATGATTTTACCGGCTATCCCGGCTGTGAGGAGTTTGACAGCAACTGCGGGCTGTCGGACCATATTGTTGCCATGCAGTGGATTCATGAGAATATCCGGGCCTTCGGCGGCGATCCGGAAAGGGTGACGATAGCCGGGGAATCCGCCGGGGGAACGTCCATGATAGCGCTGATGGCCGCGCCGGGCGCAAAGGGTACCTTCGGGCAGGTAATCGCTTCCAGCGCCCTGCCGAACTGCTTTTTTACCAAAGAGACGGCAAAGAAAAACATTGACCTTTTTCTGGAGGGAATAGGCTGGACAGAAAAGGATCTGCCGAGACTGAAGGAAATCGATGCCTATGAGGTACTAAAGGGAAACGAATATGTGGCAAAAGAGCATCAGTACCGCAATCCCGGCATTTTCCTGCCTACCGTTTCCATTGACGACCTTTTGCCGGAAAGGCCCCTGGAAGCGATAGCGCGGGGGAGCGCAGAAGGAATCCGTCTGATGATTGGCTCCAACCTTCATGAAGGAACCATGTTTGTCCGCCCGGAACAGACGAATTTCCCCAATTCCTGGGATATGGTAAGGGAAATGTTTGTGAAGAACCACAACGAGGCGGGCTTTGCGCGGATCAAGGATTATTATGAAAAAGGAAATGATGGCAGCGTCAATGGGGTGGAGATGGCTTTCATCAATTTTGCCACGGATTATGCGTTCCAGATGCCTGCGGTGAGGACGGCGCAGGCCCAGAAGGGCCATGGCCCGGTATGGATGTACCGTTATGAATTTATATCGCAGATGGCGCGCAAGACAGGAATGCTTTGTTCCCACGCCATGGATCTGCCCTGCGATTTCAACTGCCTGGAATTCGGCTTCAGTGCGTTTGTATTTCAAGATGAACCGAAGGAAAATGTGGAGAAGATCGTCAATGATGTGCATCTGCGCTGGGTAAATTTTATCAAGACAGGCGATCCCGGGCAGGACTGGCCGCAATATGCAGGCTATGACTCCCCGGTCATGATCTATGACCGCACGAGCGGGGCGCGGCAGCTTGACAGGACAAAGCTGATGGATGTGTGGGGTGATATGAGGTTTTATGAGGATTAGGAAAGCTGTGCGCCCGGAATCCTGAAAGGGCGGCGGCTTCGGAGAAAAAAAGAAAGTACGGATCCGTCATAGCGGTCATTAGCTGACTGCTGTGGCGGATCTGTTTTTTATAGGAAATTCCTGTTAAAGTTTGCCCATAACCGCCGCCATTTCATATCCGAAACAATGCAGAATGGATTCCCTCCAACGGTTGAAGGAAAGAAAAAGATTATGTTTTTATTTGGAGATAGCTCTGTGCAGCCGTTGGACGGATTTATGTTTTCTGTAATGAGTTTGTTATCTTCATGCCTGTTGTAATGAAACGTGCCAGAACCGCCATCATAAGGAAATATCCATTGCGTATACATTTAAAGCGTGCTATAATTGAGCCTGTAACCAATGTGAGCAGGGATAAACTGATATGAGCAGGGTTATTCCAATGTGAGCAGGAAAGCAAAAAACTATAAAAAACGCTGCTTTGTTGGAAATTGCTGAGTGGCGGCAAACATAAGAGCGGGCGTGCCATGCTGGAGGGCAGGAATGGAAAAAGATAATTTGCTGAGCGAGCTGATTTATGAATACTACGAATCGCGTATCCTTTTTGGCATGTATCGGTATGGGGATCAGTTACGGTCGGTTTCACAAATCTGCGCTTCGTTTGGGCTGGCTCGGAATACGGTTCAGGCTGCTCTGAATAAACTGGAGGCAGCAGGGTACATAAAAACAGAACAACGTAAGATGGCCAGGATTGTGTACCAGGGAACGGAGGAAACCTTCAGGGAGAATGCCATAAAGTATTTTGTACCGCGCAGAGAGGGGATGCTGGATATTAACCGACAGGGACCTCTGCTGTTCTCTCCGGTTTGGGAGAGGGGATTGAGGAACTTTGAGCGGAGTATCTCAGAGGGCACATATAGGAAAACGAATCCAACTGAGATATTGGGCGGGGATCCAACAAAGCTGTATTATGATGTCCTGAGAACATTCAACAATCACTTAATGGACAGTCTGTACTGGCAGTTTTTGCGTTATCTCAATTATTTTTATCCAAATAAAGAGTATGGAATGGGCGATTATATGGAAGACGGCCTTTTGTCAGTTGAGAAGGCCAACCGCATGAAGGCGGAGACGGATGCTTACTATTATCAGAACTTCCTGGAAGTCCTGGCGTTTGTTGATTCAATCTCCGAGGAGCATCACTTGAAGGACGTGCAGCAGATTCCGTTTACATGGATGATCTACCGGAAACGGCCGCAAGTGCGGTATACCCTGGCAGCCACCATCATTCGGGAGATTCTCTGGGAGGTCTATCCCGTTGGCAGTTATCTGCCGTCCCTGCCTAAAATGGCAGAACAGTATAATGTATCATTGATCACGGTACGCCGGACCCTGGATGTGCTGCATTCACTGGGAGTGACTAAAACCTATATGGGGGTCGGGACCCGGGTCTGTATGGAACCCATCCAGCCGGATATACTTGACACGCGGGAAATTCAGGAGAATATGATGCTGCACAAGGAGGGAATGGAACTTCTCTCCCTGACAGTCTATAATGTAACTCTCTTTACTCTGGAATCGATTACCGGGGAAAAGAGAGAAGCTTTACTGCAGGAAATCGGCAGGCTTCGCGGTAAAAATAACAATATTCTGTGTATTGATGTCCTTTTAAAGTTTATCTCCACCGAAGTTCCATCTGCATTCTTAAGGGAGTGTTATGGTAAATTGAGGGAGCTGATGGCGTGGGGATATATTTTCTATGCCGTGTTGAGAGGATCCGGAGAGCAGCCGGATACGGATTTGAACAATTTTATTACCCGGCTGGAAACAGATATGATGGCGGATAATTGGACTGCGTGTGCAGGATCGTGGCAGGCGTTTATTGAGGACAGGCTGGACTTTTTACGCTCAAGGTTTCCGCTGGGGAACCGCCAGGATGAGATATGACGTGCGGTGGCGAAAAGGTTCGTGTATCGTAAAATATGAGAGAATTTGGAGCCAGGCGCGATGAGTAGAGAGAAAAAACCCCCATTAAAGCTATCAAAACTATCACTGATTATCTGCATCGTGGCATTTATTTTTTCGGGTATCAGCATCTGGATTTCTTATGGAATGAATGAAAATGCGCAGCGGATGTATGAACATCCGTATACTGTTTCAAACAGCGCCAGGGCGATGCGGTCGCGGCTGTGGGATATGAAAAGTTTTTCCGGGATCCTTCTGACGCATGAATTTCATACAAAGGAGGATAAGGAATCCTTCTTCCAGGCGCGTTACGACATGCAGAACGGGGAGATTGAAACGATTCGCAGTCTGTACCTGGGACCGTCCCGGGATGTAGATGCCCTCAGGGAGGCAATGGATGCCCTGATCGAAGTCCAGACGAAAGCGTGCGGCTATGCGGAGGGCCATTCATCGGATGAAATCCAGGAATATATGGATACGAATGTATATCCGTGCTATGACCGGGTCAGCGACTGCCTGACGGTGATCATTAATTTTGCGGATACCAAGATATATAGTTTGAAGGAGCAGGTGCAGAAGTCCGGGATTGCGGCCACCATCGTTTCCCTGATGATTGCTTTTTCAACCATCGGGCTGACAATCCTCTCTAACCGGCAGGAGCGGCGCAATATCGAGGCGCTGACCGCCAGGGAACATGAGCTGAAGGATGCGCTCTATCTTGCCCAGCAGTCCAGTGACGCCAAAAAGGATTTTCTCTCCCGGATGTCCCATGAGATACGGACGCCCATGAACATCATTGTGGGCATGACGACGATTGCGGGAGCAAACCTGGAGGATAAGAACCGGGTAAAGGACTGCCTGTCGAAGATCGCATTTTCCTCCAAGCATCTTTTGTCGTTGATCAATGACATCCTCGATATGTCGAAAATTGAAGAGGGAAAACTCACTGTCAACAATGAACTGTTCAGGCTGCCCCAGATGTTTGAGGCGATCGTTCCAGCGATCTACTCCCAGGCAGAGGCAAAGGGGAGCGTGTTTGAATGTAAATTTGATGGCATGGTGTCCGATACGGTCATTGGCGACTCCCTGCGGATCAATCAGATTCTGCTCAATCTGCTCTCGAACGCAGTGAAATTTACACCCGCAGGCGGAAGCATACGCTTGAGTGTGAGCCAGGCGCCTGTAAAAAATGGGAGGACCAGGCTCACCTTTAAGGTGGAGGACAGCGGGATTGGCATGAGTGAAAAATTCCAGCAGCATCTCTTCACCCCATTTGAGCAGGAAGACGGCACAGTGTCCAGGAAATACGGCGGCACCGGCTTAGGGATGGCGATCACTAAGAACCTGGTCAGTTTACTGGGAGGCGTGATCTATGTAAAAAGTAAGCAGGGGGAAGGAACTTCGTTTACGGTGGAGTTACCGGTGAGGGTTCCGGAGGAAGATGAAGGGCAGGAGAGCGGCGTCCTGGACGATCTCAAGGTGCTGGTGGTGGACGATGATGAGAGTTCCTGCACCCACGCGGGCATGCTGCTCAAAAAGATGGGGATTGATGCGGAGTGGGTTCAGCAAGGCAGCGAAGCCATACAGATGGTGTTAAAGGCCCATGAGGAGTACCGCGATTACAATGCATGTCTGATAGACTGGAAAATGCCGGGCATGAATGGAATCGAGGTAACCCGGCGGATCCGCAAGGAGCTTGGGCCGGACACGCTGGTTATTATCATCTCTTCATATGACTGGAGTGAAATCGAGCACGAGGCAAAAGAGGCGGGGGTCAATGCCTTTATTGCAAAGCCGCTGTTTGAATCCTCCCTCTACCAGGTTTTGGCGTCCGCCACCCGCAAGGATCATGCTGTGACGGAGGCGTCCAAAGGCTCAACTGTATCATTTGAGGGAAAGCGTTTCCTGCTGGTGGAGGACAATGAACTGAACCAGGAAATCGCGGTGGAGATTTTGAAAGGGACAGGCGCCGAAATCCAATGTGCGAGAGACGGGAGAGAGGCGGTTGACGAGTTCAATACCTCCGCAGCAGGTTATTACGACCTTATATTGATGGACATACAGATGCCGGTTATGGATGGATACGAGGCGACTAGGGCCATACGCCTCAGCAATCATGAGGATGCTGGCCGTGTACCGATTCTCGCCATGACAGCGAACGCGTTTCGGGAAGATGAGACGGCGGCATTGGCGGCGGGAATGAACGGCCATATTGCGAAGCCGATTGAAGTGGACATGCTTTACAGGAAGATATTGGAACTGTTATAGGAGTGATGTGAATCACCATCGCCGGGAGAAAATTATGTTGAAGAAAATACGGAATATGAAACTAAAGTCCAGGCTGTTATTATCGTATGCGGTAGTAATCGCAATATGTCTGTCGGCCAGTGTTGCCGCTCTGTTCCTAATGAATCGGATTGGCGATAATCTTTCCTCTTTTTATAAAAATAACTACACAGTGACGGTCAATGTGTGGATGGCCAAGAGGGAGATGCAGGCTGCTCGGGGGGATATCTTAAATGCCGTTTTGGATTCTGATGCGGAAGAGTCCATGCAGTTCATTGAAAATGCGAAGGAAAGCCTCAGAAACATGCGTGCGACATTTCCCGTAATCCGTAAATCCTTCAAAGGGGATATTGCGATGGTGGACCGGGTGGATGAGCTGCTGCAGCAGGCAATTGTCTACCGCGACCAGGTATTCGGACTGGTGGAGACGGGAAAGACGGATGAGGCCTACGAGGTCATGAAGTCAAACTATGTTCCGATTCTGAATCAAATGGCGGATCTTCTCCAGCAGATCGCGGATGTGGCGGGGGAGAACGCACGGACCATGGTGAAGGAAGGGGAATATGCGCAGACATCGGCGATCATTGTCATTATGCTCATCATGGCTCTTAGCATCATGGCTGCGGCGTTGTTGGGTATTTATATTTCCAATAGCATCCGGAAGCCTGTGAAGGAGATTGAGGACGCTGCCGTCCAGCTGGCAAACGGCAAGCTGGACGGAGTGCATGTTACCTATATGTCAAGAGATGAGTTGGGGCAGATGTCGGACAGTATACGGGATTTAATCAGCTACCAAAAGACGATTATTGAAGATATCAGCGATATCCTTGGCGATATGTCCGAGGGAAATTTTAAAGTCCAATCCAATGTAAAAGAATACTACAGGGGACGTTATGACTGCATCCTGGTGGCGATGCGGAAGCTGCGGAACAGACTCAGCAATACCCTTGGGCAGATCAGCCAGTCCGCAAGGCAGGTCGCGGATGGCAGCGAACAAATATCCTCAGAAACACAGCTCCTTGCCATCGGGGCTGAGGAACAGGCCTGTTCAATTGAAAAGCTTGCTGCAGCCGTAAATGAGATATCTGAGCATGTCAGGGAGACAAAGGAGAACGCGAATGAAGCGCGCGGGCAGACGGACCAGGCAGGTGAACAGGTCTTTGAGAGCAACCAGCAGATGCAGGAAATGATCCGCGCAATGAACATAATCAGTGAAAAGTCCAGCGAGATCTACAAGATTGTGAAGACAATTGAGGATATCGCATTCCAGACGAATATCCTGGCGTTAAATGCTTCTGTGGAGGCAGCAAGGGCCGGTGAACCGGGCGCGGGATTTGCGGTGGTCGCGCGAGAAATCCGTGCTCTGGCGGATAAGACAGCGATTGCCTCCAAAAACACGGCGGCATTGATCGAGGAATCGGTGTCGGCGGTAAAAAATGGAGAAATGGTTGCCCGCGCAACGGCCGATTCACTGTTGCAGGTTGTCAAGAGCACAAAACAGGTTGTTTTGGTTGTGGACAGGATCGCTTCTGCTACAGAGAATGAAAATGTATCCATTTCCAATATCACAGCGGAGGTGAGCCAGATCTCAGATGTGGTGCAGAATAATGTCTCGACATCCGAGGAGTTGGCGGCCGCCAGCGAGGAGTTCTCCACGCAGGCGCAGATACTTGGCAATATGATTGGGCAGTTTAAGCTGTATGAAGAGAATTAGGCGGTATAAGGACGGGTGGAAGAGGCCCGTCCTTTTTGAATGTAATTTTAAGCAGGCAAAGACCAGTGCGGCCGCGCGGGAAGAACACGGCAGCTATTTTCACCGGAAACAGATACAAATTTCGAATTGTACAAAACTTTTCTTCCTTTTCATTATACTATAAGGATATATTTATCTTCTTACAGGAAAGGAGACCATAAAAATGGCGTGTCGATTAAAAATAATTTCCGGTGTTACTATTTTTTGTATCCTTACCGGATGCGGAAGAAGTTATGCAGATGGTTTTTCAGTTTCCGGCTCTTCGAAAGATTTTAATGAGAGCGGGACTTTTTATGAGCAAGACAGCGAAAACAGAGAAAGGGGAAATGGTAATAGTTATTTTAGTAACTTTTCGGTTGCTGGTTCCTCTGAAGATTATCATATGAAGGGGACACTTCATATGGAAGGTGTGGAAGAAAATGAAACCTGGGAGCGCATAGCAATTGTAAAGTCGAAAAAAAATACAACCATAAATTTAGAGGGAACCCTTGAAAACGAAACGGGCAGTATAAATATCAGATATCTTGCGCCGGATGGTTCGGAAAATCTTATATTTAGTGATGAAGGTACAATAAAACAAAATGTAGAGATAAAAAAAGGAACAGGTGAAATCTTTTTTGTTGGGGAAGAGGCGGAAAACAGTATTGATTTTGATTTAAAGATTTGCTTTCCTGAGGAGGTGCGTCTGACTCTTGTGCAAAACAGCTTAAATGATTTGGTTGAACCAATTCTGGATGATATTATTCCGGATGAAATAATCCCGGACGAAATAATTCCGGAGGATAATGAACAAAAACAATATTGGAGAACGGCTGATGATTGGGATATGGATAACTGGCCGGATGGTTTCGGCAGGATAAATAAGGGACTTTATGCAAAAGATTTAAGTATTCAACTTCCGGTCGATAATCCGGGTACAGCAGTGATAGAAGCTGAAACTAAAAAAGGCAGGATAGACCTGAAAATCGTGGATGAAAAAGGCAATATCTGTTTTAATAAAGAGGACATGGGTTCCGATAAATATGAAGTCTTTTTGGACCATGCCGGTAATTATCTCATTATAATTAACGCTGAATGCCACACTGGCAGCTTCAATATAAACATGCTCCGGGAAAAGGAATAACCAGATTGCAAATAAGGGAGGCACCTGCCGTGTGATGCCTTCTTTTTTATACATTTTTCCAGTGAATAAAAAGTCAAAGGTGTATTCTGGTTTTTAATCATATAGAATATAGACATCAATTATCTTATTCCCGTTTGCAGAAGGAGAATATTATGTATAAAATTGGAATCTGTGATGACAGCAAGCTTACATGCACAGAACTTGAAAATATGCTGAGAGACATTATGCAAAGCCTGAGAATAGAAGCAGAAATTGAACCATGGTATTCCGGAGAATCGTTATGCAAATATCTGGAAGCCGGGAACCGGTTTGATCTGATTTTTCTGGATATAGAATTGTTAAAGTTAAGTGGGATTGATGTTGGAAACTACATCAGGAATTATCTGGATGATTTAAAAACCAGCATAATTTATATCTCTTATAACAGAAGTTATGCAATGCGGCTGTTCAAAATACAGCCGCTTGATTTTCTGGTAAAACCGCTGCAATACAATTCGGTCAGAGAATCGGTTGAGATGTTCCTGAAACGTGCCGGAAGAAAGAAGACATTTCTTGAATACCGGACAGGTAATAATTACTGCCGGGAAATGTGTGAAGATATCATATATTTAACCAGTGATAATAAGAAAATCCATTTGATTACAATAGCAAATAAGGAGATAGAATTTTATGGAAAACTCAAAGCGCTGAAATCACAGCTGCCTTCTAATTTTATTCAGATCCATCAGTCTTATATTATAAACGAGGATTATATGGTAGAAATCAATTATGAGCAGGTCCAAATGTCAAATGGCGCTATTTTGAATATCAGTAAACCATACCGGGTGGAGGTACGAAACCGGCTGTTGAGAAAATAGAGGGATTTCATTATGAGAATCAATGATGTGGTAATTACAGCAATATCCAATTTATTTCGTGTTTATATATGCTGGAAATTTATTCGGTTTTTCTTTGATGAAAGAAAAGTGGAAGCCAGGACAGAGAAAGCCGTCTATTTCATCTTTTATATAGGAACACTGCTGTTTTTTGTCTGTTTGCAGTCCCATGGAATCAATCTGATTGTTAACCTGGCTGGAATCTTTTTGCTTACTCTGATTTATAAGGGAAGCCTGAAAAAGAAAGCCCTGGCAGCTGTATTAA
Organism: Clostridium sp. KLE 1755; assembly: GCF_000466465.2. Classification (NCBI taxonomy): domain Bacteria; kingdom Bacillati; phylum Bacillota; class Clostridia; order Eubacteriales; family Clostridiaceae; genus Clostridium; species Clostridium sp. KLE 1755. Next base: position 15,210 of record NZ_KE992671.1, on the reverse strand, counting down.
TTTATATAATGAACTGTGGATGCGATACCCTGGCCTATTTCCTTTTCCTGAATTCCAACCAGGATATACCGGAAACCCAGACCTTTTCCATAGTCACAGACCTCCTTCTGTTAATTTGTGTGATTGTAGCTGCCGGAATTCTTGGAGATAAGGCAAAAAAGGAGTTGGAAAAAGGCTTTTGGGTTCTGGTAATGATTCCTGTCCTGAGTATATTGATGATTGTGGGAATTGGCACCCTTGGGCTTTCAAAACAGGGCATTATGCTGTGTATAGGCGTTGGTACGCTGATTATAAATATGGTTGTATTGTATCTATATAATATGCTGCAGGAAGCGCACCAGAACTTCTATGAGAAAGAACTTTTGCAGCAGCAGATAAAAGTATATTCAAATCAACTGGAAACCATATCGCAGACTCAGAAAAAAATACGCCATGTCAGACATGACATGGTACATCATATAAAGGAATTGTACGGCCTTGCCGTAGCTGATAAAAAGGAGGAACTCCTGGCTTATTTGAAGGAAATGGAAGAGGCAGTAGTTAATCCCAAAGAACATGTCTGCACGGGAAATTATAAAATTGACGGTATTTTGAATTATATGCTTGAAAAAGCGGAGAACGAACTTAAGAAGGTTGAGGTAAAAGTAAAGATTCCTGAATGGTTGCATATGGACACGTTTGATCTTGTAATTATTATAGGCAATCTTCTTGATAATGCCATTGAGGCTGCCAGGCAGACGGATGAAAAATATCTGTCTTTCAAAATGACGCTGGAAAAGGGTGTCCTTTTTATTGATGCAGCCAACAGTTACTGTGGAGTAATAAAAATAAGAGAAAGTAAAATCCTGACATCAAAAAGAGATCCGGGAGATCATGGTTTCGGCCTGGAAAGTGTTCAGGAAATTGTCAGAAAACATGACGGAGTGACTGATGTAACGTATGGCAGGGATACGTTTAAAGTAAGAGTAATGATTTACATGAAATCGGTTCGGTGAAAAAGCAGTAAAAAGTTTCATGCTCACATGCTATTCCTGTTCAGCCTGGTTTACAAGCATAGTTTACAAGCCTGCTTTAGCGGAAGAAAAAAACTTGACTTTTAAATCTTACATATGTAATATATAGAACATAACAGTAAATTGACGCACAAAAAATATTTCTTACATGCGTAGGAAAAGGAGAAAATAATTGAAAGAAAAAGGGTTTGCTTCTATTTTATTCATTATGATAACAGCGGCTTTGGCAATAACCGGCTGCGTTAAAAACGCGGCGGTCACGCCTTCAGATAAAGAGGAACCTGTGAGAATAGAAAATACCGGCATTCCCGCAGCCATAAAAGAAGAACGGACGTCGGAAGAAACAGCGGAGCTTTACCGTGACATTTACGAAAGCGCCGCCTCCAATCCGTCTGTCACTTCTGCCGGCAGCGCAGCTTCATACTATGACAGGCTTCCGGTCATCCGCCAAATCGTAGAAAGGCTTGGTTCTTACGGATACGCGGCCATTGACTCAGAAAACAAAAACCAGCTTAACATGGTCAATCCCGGGCTGATAGAAGACTTTTGCAGGAAAGTGGAGGAACAAAAGGAGGCCTGTGCCACACTTTTTTCAGTTATGGAAAATCTTGGTTTTATCCGTTTTGATTTCGTTACTTCAGAAGAAATGGAAGGAAAAGTCCATGTTACAAGAAGCGTCCTCTGCTGGATTGGCGGTATGCCCAGGGTTACTGATAAATACAGCTATAACGCGGCCGTATGGGAATACACAAAAGAGGGCTATCTGTTTTTCGAAGAAAATACGCCTGTGGCATACGACGGCCCGCCCGGCTATACGGCAGTGAGGGTGAAACCCTTGGAGGAGGAATGCAGGGAACTGAACCGGCGTTATATCCTACCCATAGGCTATGGCGCCAACAATATGTTCCTGACGGACTGGAAGGAAGAAAATTTCGGGGAGCTTGATTTTTATGATCTGTTCCAGCTGCTGTACCCCCTTGTATACTATAGGAATTCTCCCTACGGGCTGACCGTTGACGGAGCAAAATATCGGGTGCCGGAGGAGGAATTCAACCGCGTGATCATGACATATTTTAATATAGATGAAGAGACCCTTCACAGCAGTACGAAATATCTGGCGGAGGGAAAATGCTATGAGTACCTCACAAGAAGCTTTCTTGATTATGGCAATTCCCCCAATACCCCCTGGCCGGAGGTGACTTCCCGGAAAGAAAATGCGGACGGTACGATCACGCTGACGGTAAGTGCGGTGTGGCCGCAGCGCCATTTGGGAAGGGCGATGTCTTCGGAAGTAGTAATCAGGCCTTTGGAAGACGGCGGTTTTCAGTATGTTTCCAACCGCATCATCGATTCGCCGGAAAATGTGGAACCTGACTGGTATGAAATCCCCAGCCGGGATAAAATGTCTTCTGTGATTTCCGCGGCCCTGCTGCCTGCCGCGCCGTCGCTTCCCTGAATATTTGCGGCAAAGCAGTATACCTGTCCTCTGGTTTCCACATACCCTACGAACCAGCCGTTCACGTCTTTGCCATCCACCCGTCCGGTTCCCGTTTTACCGTAAAGGCTGCCGTCCGGAGTTTGGGACAGAAGCATTGCATCCTTTACCGCCCGGATATTGGCAGGCGCAAAGCCGAAGTCATTGCGGTACAGCTTTATGAGAAGCGCGGTCTGCTCCATGGGAGAAATTTTCAGGGAAGCTTCCAGCCAGTAGGAGGACAGCCCTGCGCTGCTGTCTTGGTTTCCATAACTTATTTTGTGCAGATAATCCTGAACCCTCCCGGCGCCCAGCCGGGAATCTATGGACTGAAAATACCAGTTAACAGAATTTTCCATAGCGGATGCCAAATCCTGATCGGAGTTCCAGGCCGCAAAGGGATAGGCCGTCCCGTCCCAGGGAAGAACGGAGGCGTCGGGTGCGATGACCCCTTCCTCCAGGCCGAATAAGGCGTCGTAAACCTTGTAAGTGGAGTCCGGGGAAATACGTCTTTCCGCCTGGGCGCGGTTGTAAACATACCAGGTATCCTCCTGCATGTCATATAGGACAAAGCTTCCGTCAAGGTCCCCGAAATATTCCCCATAATCAACAGAAACCACATTCTTAAGAGCCGCCGTTGTAAGCGCGTCCTCATCCTGCGCAGCGCGGACGGACAGGTATGGAGTAAAGCTAAACAGCAACAGTGAAATAAACGTAAACACAGCGGCGCTCAACGCTTTTTGGCGGAAGGAGGGAGCCTTATAGGAAGCTATGCTGCGGATGCGCCGCTTCAGCTGCTTCATGCTGCCGCTCATACCGGCGGTGAAAGGAAACGGCCGGAGAGAGATTTTTTCGGCAAGGCTGATCAGCGTGTTCCCATAGGCGACGTATTCTTTTTCCCCAAGCAGTTCCAGCACGGAGGTATCGCAGGCCGCCTCCCTGTCGTTCTGCATTTCCTTCAGGGCGGACCATACAAAAGGATTGAACCAGTAAAGGATGCCGGCCAGATTCATCAGATGATTGCCAAACGCGTCCTTATGCTTATAATGCTGCAGCTCATGAAGCAGCATATAACGCATATCCACGGAATTAAAGTCGGATATCAGGTGGATCGGCACGTAGATCCGCGGAAAAAAGAGTCCGGTAATCACAGGGGATTTCAGAAAAGCCGTGCTGTAAACCGGAACCGGTTTTTTCAGCTTCATCTCCCGCAGACATTCCCCGTATAAGGCGCGCACCTCCAGGTTCTGCAGGGGAAGCGCCGACTGCCTGATCCGGTATAATTCAGCCTGCGTTTTTATGACCCTGAAAAGCATAACCATGATTCCTGGCAGCCACAGAAGAAAAAGGGCGCGTCCGGCACCGGAGGACGTCCTTCTGCTGACTGATACTGCAAAGTCAGAAAACTGTCCCTCAGACGCTAAGGCCCGTGCACCTGCGCCTTCCTGCAGGGAGGGCAGCAAGGCTAAAGAGGAATGTAAAAGATCTGCTCCTCCCGGCAGCTTCAGAAAATCGGCCGGTATCAAAGACAGAAAAGGCGCCGCAAGAAGCATAAGAAAACAATACCACAGACTGTACTGCATCCTGTGGGTGAGCACCCGTCCCAAAAGCTGTTTTATGCCAAGGAAAGAAACTGTCAGCAGGCTTAGGAACAGATTGTTCATTAAAAAGCGAATCATAAAATCAGACATATCAGTTTCCCTTGTCATTGTCCGCATCGTCCAGAATCGAACGCAGCGTGCCGATTTCTTCGGCGGAGAGTCTGTCGTTTTTGATATAGGCTGACAGCATGGCAGTGATATCGCCGTCATAGAAGCGCCGTAAAAAAGAATTGCTCTGCTGGCTGATATATTCATTCTCCTTTACCAGCGGCGTATAGACGTATACCCGCCCTTCTTTTTCATAGGTAAGGGCGCCCTTATTTGTCAGGCGTTTGATCAGGGTCTGGATGGTTTTGGCACCCCAGCTGGTGGTTTTCATTAAACGGTCGGTTATTTCATTGGTGCTGACAGGCGCATACTGCCATACGATTTTCATAACCTCGAATTCGGCCTCGGATATCTGTGGTAAACGGTTCATAAAGCTTCCTCCAAAATCTTACGTTTGTAATAAAAATATTATATAACCACTTCCCCGACGTGTCAAACATCCTGCCTTCTTTTCCAAAATCAAAGACCCCGCTGCAAGCAACGGGGTATCAAACTTGCAGCGCTGCAGAGCAGCGGGGTATTTGATCCTCGCGGCAGTCGCCAAATATCCATGCAAGCATGGTTACTTGGCTCGTTGCTCGCGGGAATAAATGTACAGACCGCTAATAAAAACGTCGTCATTGTGCCTGAAGTCACTGCGCCTGAAATATGGCGGAAGCAGACGAAGGAGCATTTCACAGGCCGTAAAATCCGGGGTGCAAATTCTCCCATATTTATGTTGAATAAGCCGGAAATAAATGATAGGATGGATCGGGGGACAGCCCTGGGGACTGTGAACGAAACCTGCGATGATGATTAAAAAGGAAAGGAAAAAGAAGATGGAGGAAAGCAATAAAAAATATCAGATTGACACAGAAGAAAACAGAAAATTTTTAGAGGAGATCCGGGAAGGACTGCTTAGCTTCGGACATAAATTTCCCTCACCGGGAGGAAGCTCCTATTACCTGGGGGATGACGGTACGCCGTGGACGGACCGGAACCGTGAAACCTGGATAACGAGCCGTATGGTCCATGTATACAGCCTGGGCTGCTTCCTGGGCCATCCCGGAAGCGAAGCTCTGGCGGATGCCGGGTTGAAGGGGCTTAAGGGCGAGCTTCATGATGAGAAAAACGGCGGATGGTATGCGGGGCTTACTTCCGACGGGGAGATACTTCCCAACAAGCAGTGCTACGCCCATGCATTTGTGATTCTGGCGGCATCTTCCGCCGTCCTTGCCGGAAGGCCGGGGGCGCAGGAGCTGCTTGAGGATGCGCTGAAGCTGTATGACCTGCGTTTCTGGAATGAAGAGGAAGGGCTTTCCTGCGATACCTGGAATACCGAATTTACCGTACTGGATGACTACCGCGGGCTGAATGCAAATATGCATACAGTGGAGGCATTTCTGGCGGCATCGGATGTGACCGGCGATGAAAAATACCGTGTGAGGGCGGGCCGCATCATTGATCATGTGGTGGGCTGGGCTTCCCGGAATGAATGGAGGATCCCGGAGCATTTTACAAAGGAATGGGTGGCGGATCTGGAATGCAATAAGGAAAAGCCGGATGATCAGTTCAAGCCTTACGGGGCAACTCCCGGACACGGCATTGAATGGGCAAGGCTGATTGCACAGTGGGCGCTTTCTACATATCCGGAGGAAAAGGAAGCGGCTTCCAAATATATTGAGGTGTCCGAGAATCTTTTCCGCCGTGCTGTCAGCGATGCCTGGAATGCGGACGGCGCGCCCGGTATCGTGTATACCACGGACTGGAGCGGAAAACCGGTGGTGCATGACAGGATGCACTGGACGCTTGCGGAAGCCATCAATACCTCCGCGGTGCTTTACCATGTGACGGGAAAACAGGAATATGCGGATGATTATGCGCAGTTTATGAAGTATCTGGACGAAAAGGTGCTGGATCATGTGAACGGATCCTGGTTCCATCAGCTGGATCGGAATAATCAGCTGATCGGTACCGTATGGCCTGGGAAATCTGATATTTACCACGCGCTGCAGGCGACGCTGATTCCCTGCTATGACGCGGGTCTTTCCATTGCCCCGGCGGTAAAGGGCGGAAAAAAACTATCCTGAAAATAAGCTTCCGGCAGTGCCTTCAGGGCTGCTGATTCCCGAGGGCAGCGGGCCAGGCAGCCATGCCTGCAAGGATATTTGGCGGCTGCCGCGAGTGAATTACAGGATGTTAAAAGACGCTCAGAAAGACAGGCAGGAGGAGGCGCGCTATGATTTATCTGTCACAGTTTTCCTTCCCGGACATAGAGGAGGAATATGATTTCCTGATGGCACAGGCCAGAACCTGTTATGATTCCTATTATCCTTTCCAGATTATTTCAAAGCATCGGCTGCGGATGCTGGATTTTGAGCCGGTTACTTTTCTTTATGGAGGCAACGGATCGGGGAAGACGACGGTTCTCAACTGTATCGCGGAAAAGCTGCGGCTTAACAGGGATACCCGTTTTAACCGGACTGATTTCTTTGAAGACTATACGCGGATGTGTTCTTATACGGCGGATTATGGGATACCGGAGGAGAGCAGGATTATCACCAGTGATGACGTCTTTGACTTTATCCTGAATATGAGGGCGATTAACGACGGGATTGATGAAAAGCGGGAAGAGCTGTTCGAAGAGTATCTGGATGCCAAATACTCTGATTTCCGGATGAAATCCCTGGAGGATTATGACCGGCTGAAGAAGGTCAACATGGCGCGCCGGAAAACGCAGTCGCGTTATGTGAGAAATAACCTGATGGACAATGCGAGGGAGCATTCCAACGGGGAAAGCGCCTTTCTTTATTTCTCTGAAAAAATAAAGGAGGACGGGCTGTATCTGCTGGATGAGCCGGAAAACAGCCTGTCCCCGGAGCGGCAGCAGGAGCTGGTGCGTTTCATTGAGGATTCCGCCCGGTTCTTCGGCTGCCAGTTCGTGATTGCCACGCATTCGCCGTTTCTGCTGGCGGTAAGGAATGCCAGGATTTACGATATGGATGAAGAGCCGGTGGATGTGAAGCGGTGGACGCAGCTGCCCAACGTCCGGGCCTATTATGATTTTTTTAAGAAGCACAAGGAAGAATTTGAATGAAAAGGAGGCCGGTCAGCAAATGACCTGCCTCCTTTTTTCAGCTACCTTTCAGGGCGCGCCTGGCGGCGCAGGTTTCTCAGCTCTGGTTTTTGAAGTTCCTGATGTGCATGTATACCGTGTTTTTTGAAATATTCAGCTGTTCGGCCACCTTGATTACAGCATCCTTCAGGTTGAAAATGCCGCGCTGGTAAAGCTGGAGGACGATTTCCTTATTTTTATTGGCGGAGGAAATGTTCGGGTCGCTGTAAACGGCCTCCCTCGTTTCGGAAAGTGAGGAGAGGATCAAATCATCAATGCTGTCGGAGAAGGTTTCCGCAGGCGCGGCTGCGGCGGTAACCGTGCTCTGGGGCGGCGCAAGGGTCTGCAGGATATTGGAAAGAGGGATTTCCATGTGGAAATTCATGCAGAGCAGGCCGATGATGCGCCCGTGCTCCCCTGTAATGGGGATGGTGCAGGAGCGGAGGACGGAACCGGATTTGTTCTTATTATAATAGGGAGAAACCGTCCGGCCCGGATCCTTTTCCAGTTCCCCCAGCATTTTCAGGGCCAAATCCGTAATGGGAGAGCCTTCCTTCCTTCCGGTGTAATGCCCGTTGATTATTTTTATGACGGAATGATCCAGGCTTTCCAGGCTGTGGAGCACCAGCTCGTAGCCTTCGCCCAGATAAGCGCCCAGCCCATCCAGCATGAGGGCGTAGGAATTCAGAATCTGTCTGTCGGTTGGGGTAAGTTCAATAAAAGGAGTATCCATAGTTGTCACCTGTGCCTTTCGGGGGGATAGTTTTTCTTTGTAACCTTGAAAAGTGAAATAATTACGATAATATGTAATTTCACAAGGGTTTAATTAGTGAAAATTATTTCAGTGCGGTTTTCTGATTCTATTATAATGGAGGGGAGGGAAATGTGCAAGAAATTAGTGAAATAATTTTTAGTAAATATACAGAATAAATAAACAAAAGTGTATTGACTAAAATATATTTTATTGATATAATGCAGTTATCAAGTAAAAACGAAGAAAGAGGTGGAGAAATTGCTGAAAAAAATTTACACAAAAAATGCTCCGGAAGCTATTGGCCCTTATTCGCAGGCGATCCTATTCAATGAACTTTTGTTCAGTTCAGGACAAATCCCGGTGGACCCGGCTACCGGAGAGGTTGTGCAGGGAGACATTACGGCTCAGGCGGAGCAGGTAATGAAGAACGTGGGAGCAGTGCTTGCGGAAGCGGGGACGGACTTTGAGGCTGTTATCAAGACGACCTGTTTCCTGAGCGACATGGGAGACTTTGCCGCATTTAACGAGGTGTACGGAAGGTATTTTACCGAAAAGCCGGCGCGTTCCTGTGTGGCGGTGAAGGCGCTTCCCAAGAATGTGCTGTGCGAGGTTGAGGTTATCGCAGCGGTTGGGAAGTAAAGCAAAAGTTTATGGTCCGGACTGCTGAAAGCAGAAATGCAGAGTTCAAATTAAAGAGCTGATATGTAACAAAACGTGAAATAGCACAATGCGGGAGTGTATTGTGCATAAGGAGGGGAATTTTTCCATGAGTGAAAAAAAAGTAAGAGAAAAAAAGAAACCGAGTTTTTTCCTGGCAGTGCTTCCGATTCTGGCAATGATACTGCTGCTGGGCGTAGGCTATGCGGTAATGGGCTTAAGCCCTGAGGTTCTGATGCTGGTATCCGCGGCAGTGGCAGCGGTGATTGCCGTTTCGCTGGGTTATACCTGGGACGACATCATGAATTCCATCGTAGGAAAGCTTTCCAAAACGATGCCGGCTATTTTTATCCTGATTATCGTAGGCTTCCTGATTGGTTCCTGGATGATCGGCGGCACCATCCCGATGATGGTTTATTACGGACTGAAAATTATCAGCCCCCGTTATATCGCAGTTACTTCTTTTCTGGTAACAGCAGTGGTTTCCCTGTGTACCGGAACCTCCTGGGGTTCTGCGGGAACCATCGGCGTGGCCCTGATGGGTGTTGCGGCAGGTATGGGCGCTCCGCTTCCGCTGGTAGCAGGCGCTGTTGTATCCGGTGCGTATTTCGGCGACAAGATGTCCCCGCTTTCCGATACCACCAACCTGGCTCCCATTGCAGCAGGCTCCAAGCTGTATGACCATATCGGACATATGTTCTACACTACGATTCCCGGATGTATTATCTGTCTGATCGTTTATACCATAGCCGGATTTTCGCTGGCAGGCGGCGGTGCGGTGGCAACTCCTGAAAAGGTGGATACCATCCTGACAACGCTGGAAGGGATGTTCCGCTTCAACCCGCTGGTAATCCTGCCTCCGATTATCGTACTGTACGGTTCCATCCGCAAGAAGCCTACCATCCCGGTAATGCTGATTTCCAGCGTGGTTGCTTTCTTTAACGCCACGGTTTTCCAGGGCTTCTCCCTGCAGCAGTGCTTTACCGCAGCTATCAGCGGCTTCAGCCTTGATATGGTTACCAAAGCCGGTTTTGATGCGGCTGCCCTGATTCCTGATATCCCGAGGCTGCTGGAACGCGGCGGCATGCTTTCCATGCTGAATACGGTTCTGATTGCATTCTGTGCTTATGGTTTTGCCGGAACCCTGGCTGTTACAGGTTCCCTTGATATCGTGCTGAATAAGCTGATGAAGTCCGTAAAGAGCACGGGCGGCCTGATTGTATCCACAATCGTTTCCTGTATTACCGCAGTTTTCGTAACAAGCAACGGACAGCTCTCCATCCTGATTCCCGGAGAAATGTTCTCCAAGACCTATATCAAAAAGGGCCTGCAGCCCAAGAACCTTTCCAGGACACTGGAAGACTCCGCAACCGTTGTGGAACCCATCGTTCCCTGGACGGCAGCAGGTGTTTACATGGCAACAACACTGGGCGTGCCCACGCTTTCCTATCTGCCCTGGGCGATCCTGTGCTACACCGGCGTGATTTTTGCAATCATCTGGGGCTTCACCGGCTTCGGTATTGCCAAGATTAAGCCCGGTGACGATTACTATGAGGAATATCTGGCTCTTCAGAAAGAAGACAAAGCAGCATAAGCGCTGTCCCGGGAGGAGGTTTTACAATGGGAATGCATTTTGATTTTGACACTATGACGGACCGCAGGAATACAAACTGTGGGAAATGGGACACCATGGATAAAAAATACGGCCGGAAGGACATGATTCATCTGGGCGTTGCGGATATGGATTTCAAGGCGCCGGCGCCTGTCCTTGACGGGCTGCGTGAAGTGCTTGACATGGGCGTCCTGGGCTACACGGACTTAAGCGATAAGTTTTTTGAAAGCATTCAGCGCTGGTATAAGAAGCAGTACGACCTGGAGGTGCCCAGGGAGTGGATCGTATTCTGTCCCAGAATCAATATTGCCTCCAGTATCTGTGTGGAAACCTATACGGAAGCGGGCGACGGCGTCATCATGAATACGCCTGCCTATGGCCCGCTGCAGAGCGCGATCCTCAAAAACGGCAGAAGGATGCTTTCCAGCCCGCTGAAAAGGAACGGGGATCGGTATGAACTGGATTTTGACCATATGGAAAGCCTGGTGGACGAGCGGACGAAAATGCTGATCATGTGCAATCCCCACAACCCGACCGGGCGTTCCTGGACAAGAGAAGAACTGGCGCAGGCAGCCGATTTCTGTAAAAAGCACAACCTCGTTCTTTTTTCAGATGAAATCCACGGGGATCTGACAGCAGAAGGGGTGAAGCACCAGTCCACCCTTTCCGTAACAGCGGATGTGAACGACAGGCTGATTCTGGCAACCTCGCCTGCAAAGACCTTCAACATCCCGGGCGTTATTGTTTCCTATATGATAATTCCCAATGAGGAGCTTCGCAGCCGGATCGCTGCCGACATTGACAGGATCGGCATGCATAACCCCACTATTTTTGCAGTTACCGCCGTGGAAAAGGCGTATACGGAATGTGACGACTGGTATGAGGCGGTAAAGAAGTATATTGATGAAAATGAAAAATATACCCGCAGTTATTTTGCGGAGCATTTCCCCAAGCTTCATATCATGCCCAGAGAGGGCACCTATCTGTTATGGATTGATTACCGGGAAACCGGCATGAGTGAAGAAGAGCTGGAGCAGTGGTTCCTGCAGGAGGCCAACGTATCCGTATATATGGGAAGCGTGTTCGGGGAAGCCGGCCGCGGCTATATCCGGCTGAACCTGGCGTCACCCAGAAGCCTGCTGGAAGAAGCGTATGAAAGAATGCGCGGGGCGTGGAAACGCTGATGCGTGGAAGTGTTTTTAAAATACCATGCAGGAAATGTTATGCAGCAAAATGTTGTGCGGTAAGATGCCATGCGGTCGTATGCGGAGAACGATACGTGCTGCAAAAGCGCAGTGCAAATTATTTTCAGCAGTTAAGAAAGACGTTCAAAAAAATGGAGCAGAAAAGCCGTCTGCCGGGAAAAGCCCGGTCAGGCGGCTTTTCTTGTCAGGCGGAACTCCATTCAATGGATGAGCAGTTTCAAACCACAGCGAAAATGAGTGCATTGGTGTGAAAAAATGTCTGTGTACCTGCCTGTAAAACAAGCATCCGCCTGAGAAAAAGGTGCCAGGCATCTGGCTGCTAAACAACGTCAGGCATCTGCCTGAGAAACAGTTGACAAACCCAAACGCCCTGTATATAATAAAACACAATTTCATATATAAAAGGCGAAGAAGAGAAGAGTAGGCGGCAGGCGCTTTTACAGAGAGTCCAGGTTGGTGAGAATGGATGAAGTAAATGCAGCTGAACATGGTCTTGGAGCTGCGCACCGAAAACCTGTGGGTTCAGGCTGCGACGGAAGCACCCGTTAGCGTGATATACTATCGATGAATCATTTCTCATCCGTAGTTGATAAGGTCTGCGCCGTGAGGCTCAGGCGAATTTGGGGTGGTAACACGAAGCGAAGCTCTCGTCCCCGAAAAAGAAATTTTTTCGGAGAGGAGGGATTTTTTTTGCCCTCAGTCCGGGAAAGCCGGACTGTAGCGGAGCGGGCATCCGCGTTATCATAACAAATTCAGGAAATGAGGGATATTAAATGAAAAATATTTTAATCGGAGGAGCCTGGCCCTACGCCAACGGCTCACTTCATATCGGGCATATAGCAGCGCTGCTGCCGGCGGATGTGCTGGCGCGTTATCACAGAGCTGCCGGTGATAGGGTGTGTTTTGTATCAGGAAGCGACTGCCACGGGACGCCGGTGGCCATCCGGGCAAAACAGGAGGGGAAAACGCCTGAGGAAATCAGTGACTTATATCATGAGGAATTTTCCCAATGCTTCAGAAAGCTGGGATTTAGCTATGATTTGTATACGAAAACCTCGTCCTCGGCGCATAAGGATTTTGTCAGTAAGTTCCATAAAAAACTGTATGAAAGCCCTTATGTTTATGAAAAGGAGGTGCCGCAGGCCTACTGTGAATGCTGCCATGCCTTTTTGGCGGATCGTTTCGTGGAAGGGCTCTGCCCGGTCTGCGGGAAAAGCGCCAGGGGGGATCAATGTGATGAATGCGGCGCGGTGCTGGAGGCGGAAAACCTGCAGCAGCCGGTATGCGCGGTCTGCGGTTCCGCGGTTTCCTTCCGCAGCAGCAGGCATCTGTTTATTGCGATTACCAGGCTGAAGGACAGACTGCAGGAGCTGGTGGACACCCACGAAAACTGGAGAAAAAACGCGGCGGCATTTTCCAGGCGGTATCTCGGCGAAGGTCTGCGCGACCGGGCGCTGACGCGGGATCTGGAATGGGGCATCGATGTGCCGAAGGCGGGCTATGAAGGAAAGAAAATATATATCTGGGCGGAAAATGTGCTGGGCTATTTATCTACAAGCCACGAGGCGCTGAAAGGCTGCCCGGGGGAATTTGAAAGGCTCTGGGGGCTGGACGGAGGCTGCGGAAGCGAAGCAGAGGCGGAGACGGAAGCCCCGGAAACCGGCACCGCGGGAGAAAACGCGGAGATCAGGCATTATTATGTGCATGGGAAGGATAATATCCCCTTTCATACGATTATTCTCCCTTCGCTGTTGATTGCCAATGGCAGCGGCTGGCATCTTCCTGATGAAATCATTTCCAGTGAATATCTGACGCTGGAAGGGCGCAAGATTTCCACCAGCCGGAATTATGCCATCTGGATAAAGGATATGATAGATAAGTACGATGCGGATTCCCTGCGTTATTATTTGCTGGCAAACGGACCGGAGAAAAAGGACGCCGATTTTTCCTGGAGAGAATTTGTCAACAGCCACAACGGGGAGCTCCTTGGGGCCTACGGCAATTTTGTGAACCGGACGCTGGTATTTATCCGGAAGTACCTGGACGGAACTGTCCCCTGCGGCACGCCCGATACGGTGCTGGAGGAGGAACTGGAGAAGCTTTTCGCCGATACGGGCGCGAGGATTGAAAAAGGACGCTTTAAGGATGCGGTGGACGGGATTTTTGAACTTGTAAGGAAGGCAAATAAATACTTTGATTCCACCCAGCCCTGGATTACAAGGAATACGGATGCCGGGAAATGTGCGGATACTCTGTATAACTGCGTACAGCTGATAGCCGGACTGGCGGTTCTTTTATATCCTTTCCTGCCATTTTCTTCTGAGAAAATCTGCGGCTGGCTGCAGCTGTCCGCAGAATGGAAGCCTCAGCAGGTGAAGGCAGGATATCCTGTTCCGGAAGTGCAGGTGCTCTTTGAACGGCTGGATAAGAAGGTGGTTGAGGAAGAAACAGAAAAGCTGGAGAGGCTTTTGCCGGAGAATTAGGTATATAATCGAAAGCATAAAGAGGGTTCGGGATGAGGTTCCCGGGCCCCTTTTTAAATGAAAGCATGTATAGCCGGAATGTTTTTTCAGCTGTTAGATAATCTACCATAAGCTTTACTGCATCAGTAGCAATCCTTCTATGCCAATATGATTTATTTATTCGATAGCCAATCGCTACTTGATTTTTTTTATAATCAAACATTTTTGCTAGTCCTATGAGCCTGTCAAGTCATTATGCATATCCTCACAGGGCAATCGCTTACGAAAAGAGAATAAATAGGAAAAGGCTTCCTCCATAAATTAAAAAGTGGTATCCTCTAAAGAAAGGATACTGATAAGATATGGGACGAGGATTGGCAGAAGTATTGAAGGAAGTATATAGCATTGTACTTTTTAGCATTGTACCTTTTCAAAGGGAAGGGAAAATGTGAATATGCGAAGACATCAGAAAAAGGACATGGATGCTATGAGACGCGGGAATGCTATGCGGCAATGGACAGCAGCTGGCTGCCGCAAAAAAAACGACTGGGAAGACATATGCGTGACAGGAATGCTGGTCAGCGAAAAAAACTGCATTGAGTACTGGACGTAGAATTTGATGAGGATCATATGCGGATGCGGAAACAAGGAGGATATGATTTATCCTGCCCCCCGAAACCGGGCATCCACCTAACCTCATAAACTTTTATTTATCGGGCTTCAATACTTACATCCAGGGCATAATCGGAGGCAGTATACAGAACGGATGTCCTGCAGGGTCAATCATCACCCGCCAACGGTCGTCATATTGGTACTCCGATAAGCTTGCGCCGCACGACAAGGCATATTTCACCCCTTCTTCAACATCCTGAACGTGAAAGTCCAAGTGCGCCATTTGCTGCTGCGCATCCAGTGTAGCAGGCCACACGGGCGGCACATAATCATCCACCTGTTGAATGGTAATCCAGGTTGGAGTTCCTGTTTGTTCCAAATTTACTAAGACTGTATATTCTTCACCCTTGAACCGCGTCCAGCCAAGCAATTTTTCATAAAATGCAGACAACTCGTCCGCGTGATTGGAATCCAAAACGACATTCCATCCCACAAGATTAAGTGCCATTATACAATCCCTCCACATTTTCTAATCTGACAGGTACGCCTTATTTGCCTGAGGCGTACAAACGCATAACCACTTTTTTCATTTTAATATGACAGTTTGGATATGTCAAA